>DASYFZ010000046.1:0-2195 GCA_036000295.1 Solirubrobacteraceae bacterium | reverse complement strand
CATCAAGGCGGCCAAGAAGATGGTCGACTCGATGATCCCCGAGGTGTGGGACGTGCTCGAGGAGGTCATCCACGAGCACCCGGTGCTGCTCAACCGCGCACCGACGCTTCACCGTCTGGGCATCCAGGCGTTCGAGCCGGTGCTGGTCGAGGGCAAGGCGATCCAGGTCCACCCGCTCGTCTGCCACGCGTTCAACGCGGACTTCGACGGCGACCAGATGGCGGTCCACCTGCCGCTGTCCGCCGAGGCCCAGGCCGAGGCGCGGATCCTGATGCTCTCAGCCAACAACATCCTGTCCCCCGCGCACGGGGCGCCACTGGCGACGCCGACGCAGGACATGGTGCTCGGCGCCTACTACCTCACCTACGGCCCCGACGAGGCGGCGCTGGCGGAGATCGATCCGTCGTCGCACGACCCCCGACCGCACGTGTACCGCACCGCCCAGGAGGCGGAGTGGTCATACGAGCACGGGGTGGTCAAGCTCCACGAGTTGGCCGAGTACCGCCCGGCCGGGCTCGAGGGCGGCCACGTGCTGACGACCGTCGGCCGTGTCATCTACAACGACAAGATCGAGCGGGCGCTCGAGGAGGCGCTGGGCGACCAGTTTGACCCCAGCACCTACGAGTTCATCAACCGCTCGATGAAGAAGCGCGACACCACCAAGCTGGTCGACGACCTCGTGCAGGCCTACGGGGCCGCGTCGATCTCCCAGGTGCTCGACGCGTTCAAGGACATCGGTTTCCACTACGCCACCCAGGCGGGAGTGACGATCTCCAAGAACGACGTCCAGACTCCTCCCAACAAGGGAGCGATCCTGGAGCGCTACGAGGACCAGCTGGCCACGATCGAGGGCCAGTACTACTCGGGCGAGATCAACCAGGAGGAGCGCCACGAGGCGGTCACCAAGCTGTGGGACCGTGCCACCAATGAGGTCGGGCAGGCTCTGTATGACCATTTGGACGAGCTGAACCCGATCTTCATGATGGCCAACTCGGGTGCTCGTGGGTCGTTCTCGCAGATCCGGCAGCTCGCCGGGATGCGCGGCCTGATGGCCAACCCGAAGGGCGAGATCATCGAGCGTCCGATCAAGGCCAACTTCATGGAGGGCCTGACGGTGCTCGAGTACTTCATCTCGACGCACGGCGCCCGCAAGGGACTTGCGGACACGGCGCTGCGCACCGCGGACTCGGGCTACCTGACGCGTCGTCTGGTCGACGTCGCCCAGGACGTGATCATCCGCGCCGACGACTGCGGCACGACCGAGCACATCGACATGCCGGTGTCACAGCTCGAAGTCGATCCGGAGACCCGCCGGCTGCGTCCGACGGGCGACGCCAACGACCAGCTCATCGGGCGGGTCGCGGCGCAGGACATCGTCACCAAGCGCGGTCGCGTGATGGTCGAAAAGGGCGCCGAGATCGATCGGGCGGAGGCGGCCGACATCGTCGAGTCGTGGGCCGACGACACCGAGAAGGGCACTGTGATCACCGTGCCCGTTCGGTCGGTGCTGAAGTGCGAGGCCCCGACTGGCGTGTGCCAGGCCTGCTACGGCCGTTCGATGGCGACCGGCAACGTCGCCCAGATCGGCGACGCGGTCGGGATCATCGCCGCGCAGTCGATCGGTGAGCCGGGAACCCAGCTGACGATGCGTACGTTCCACACCGGTGGAGTCGCCGGCGCGGACATCACGCACGGTCTGCCGCGTGTAGTCGAGCTGTTCGAGGCGCGCAAGCCCAAGGGCCTGGCGAAGATCGCCGAGGTCGGCGGCAAGGTCTCGATCGAGGACTCCGACAAGGCGATCACGGTCGTGATCACCGACGACGGCGGCGAGGAGCACCGCTACACGTTCCCGCGCCGGACGCTGCTGTTCGTCGACAACGGGCAGAAGATCGAGCCGGGCGCGCAGCTCAACGAGGGGTCGCTGTACCCGCACGAGCTGCTGGCGATCCGCGGACGGACCGAGACCGAGCTGTACCTCGTTCGCGAGGTCCAGGAGGTCTACAAGTCCCAGGGCGTGGACATCAACGACAAGCACATCGAGCTGATCGTGCGCCAGATGATGAAGAAGGTGCGGGTCGACCAGAAGGGCGACACCGACCTGCTGCCCGGCCAGTTCGTCGACCGCTACGAGTACGCCAAGATCAACAAGGCGGTGCAGGACTCCGGTGGCGAGACGGCTCAGGCCGAGGAGATCA
>DASYFZ010000028.1:0-1751 GCA_036000295.1 Solirubrobacteraceae bacterium | reverse complement strand
CTCGAACAGCGCCCGGAAGGGGTCGACGTCAAGCACCCTGCCGCCGTGCAACCGAAACCCGCCCGGGTGGTTCATCCAGGCGTTGACCGAGATCACCATCAGCGACCCGGTGAACCCGGTGATCACGATCGGGATCCCGCTGAGCAGATGAGCCCGCGGGCCCAGCCGGCCCCACCCGTACACGTAGATACCGATGAAGATCGCCTCGATGAAGAACGAGAAGCCCTCGATCGCGAACCCGAGGCCGAACACGCTCCCGAACGTCCCGGTGAAGTTCGGCCACAGCAGCCCCATCTCGAAACTCAACACCGTTCCGGTGATCACACCCACCGCGAACAGGGTCAGCATCACCCGTGACCATCGCCGCGCCAGCGTCCGGTAGACCGGATCGCCCGAACGCAGATACAGCCACTCGGCGAATAAGACCATGACGGGAAGCGAGATCCCGAAGCAGACCAATGGAATGTGCACCGCAAACGACAATGCCTGCATCTGCCGCGCCTGCAGCAAGTAGTGCTGATCGACCGGGGCGAAGGCCGCCAGGTTCGTCAAGGAGCCGGTCACGCCCGTGACTCCGAGCCGGATGCCGAGCGGTGTCCGAACAAGTCCGTCTGCGCCGGCCCAGAGGGCAGCGCGCGCCCCGGCGGTTGGGGGAGCGCCTCAGCGACCGAGGCGGGCTCAAACGGCTGCGCACCATCTCGCTTCTCCGGGGCGCTCCCGCGCTCGAGAGGACCAGCGAAATCGACTTTGTCCGACCCTCGTCGACGTGGCACAAGGCTCGGCGCCGGCCCAACCACCCGGGCGTTCGTGAGCGGGACGACCATCGGATTCGCGGCGATGGCTCCGCGTGGCCCGAACGGTGCTCGACGCGGCGGCGACGTTTTCTCGGGCGCTGTGTTCGCCTGCCGCGCGTGCGAGGCGCGGGCCCGCCATCGCCTGCGCGCGGCCAGCCCGAGCAAACCAGCGAGCCCCGTCGCCGCGTAATAGAAAGCGCCCAAGACGATGATGAAGCCGCCCGGCACAACGACGAACACCACTCCGACAAGCAACAGCACCGGCAGGAGCAGCAGGAACGGCGCATAGGCAACGATGACGAACACGTTCGCTAGTCGATCCGATCGACAGTCGAGGATGACGAGCGAGCGCGCCTGCAGGTGGTTGTCGGCGCAGATGCCATCTCAATCGCGGTGGGGTGCAGTGACTCGCAAGCGGTGGGCATCGAGGTACACACGGCGCCGGCCTGGTGTGGATACTGGGCCGACACACGGCGGTCGACTGTGGTGAGTGGCGAGCGAGTAGCGGTCATGACGAGTCGACCGACGTCGGCGACAACGGCGTGCACGCTCGATTCGAGCGCAGCTACCACTATCGGGGGTGAGCGCCCGTCTTCAATCGTCACCGCCGATGGCGCGATCAGCGCGAGGGATCGTGGGGCGATCGCGCGCCGTAGGGCGGTCGCATGCCTGCCGGCGTGCAGCGCGGCTTCGTCCGGGGGCGGAGCAGAGAATACGACCTCGTCAGCCGGGCTACGGCGTCGTGATCCGATCGACACGCTGGCCGCGAGCCACCAGTATCTCGGATACGAGGTCGGGCGCGAACAGGCCGTGCTCGATGAGTCCGGTGGTGCTCGAGAGCCGCGCGGCGGTCGCGACCGGGTCGTCGACCTCGCCGAAGTAATCGGCGATCACGCCGCCGTCCGGGCTGCGCGGGACGTCGCGCAGCCGCACGTGCCCCAGTCGTGCCAGCGTGGC
>DASYFZ010000672.1:0-2675 GCA_036000295.1 Solirubrobacteraceae bacterium | reverse complement strand
GGGCGCGAGCGCGAACGTGAGCGCCGAGGCGGTGAGCAGCGAGACCAGCACCAGCAGGGGATACAGGAACGCGGCGATCTGCGCCACCGAGTTCTTGATCACCGAGATCGCGAGCTCGTACTGGCCCTTGGAGGCGAGCACGATCCCGACCACATGCTCGACTGCGTTGCCCGCGATCGCCACAATCACCAGGCCGGCGAACGCCCGCGAGATGTGCAGCGTGTGGATCGTCGGCTCGAGCGCGTGCACGAACCAGTCAGAGACGAACGCCGACGCCGCGCCGCCGATCGCGAGCAGGACCAGCGCGTAGCGCGTCGACAGGCGCGGCGCCTCGTGGTGCTGGTCGACCGTCTCGGGCGTGGTCAGGTACTGACGTACCCACACCCCGTACACGACCAGGATCGCGATCGCCCCGATGATCGAGATCGTGCGGATGTGATGGCTGGCCGGGTCGTGGGATTGGGTGGCCACGCCGACCAGCACGATGATGAACGACGCGATCAGCAAGAGCGTCGCCGTGTCGTTGGGAAGCCGCGGGCTGAAGCGCATGATCCCGTCCTTCTCGCGCCGCGCGCCAACCACGATCGCCAGCCCGAGCACGAGCAGCGCATTGACGAGGATCGAGCCGAGGATCGCGGTCTCGGCGACGATCACCTCGCCCGCCTGGAGGGCGAAGATCACAACGAAGAACTCGGGCAGGTTGCCCAGCGTCGACTGCATCAGGCCGGTGACGGCAGGCCCGAAGCGGCCGCCGACCTGCTCGGTCGCAAACGACACCACCCACGCGAGCCCGGCCAGCGCAAGGCCGGCGAGGATGAACGCGGCCACGTCGGGGACGCCGCTCGCGTAGCGCCCGACGCCCGCCGCGATCGTCAGCAGCGTTACGACGCCGAGCAGGATGCGCTCGCTGTGCTTCAGCCCCTCGAGCTTGGCCCCATCGCGCTCGGCGCCCTTGGTGGCGGCCAGCTAGCCCACCCTCTCGAACTCACCGGTCTCCACGTCGCGGCGCACCCGCTCGTCGATCTCGTGCTCGCTGGTCCCGGGCTCTGCCTCTCGGATCTCGCTGCTGCGGCGGCTCTTGAACTTGAGGATCTCGAGGACGTAGATCAGGTAGACGCTAGCGGCCAGGGCGATCAGCACGATCACCACCATCGCGATTGTCCAGCCGAGGCGGAAATAGGCCGGGTTGTGGTGGTGATACGGGATGTATCTGAGCGCCACAGCGACCCCCGCCAGCAACAACGACCACGCGTATAGGTAGGCCACGGTCTTGCGCTCGCTGAAGCCGATCCGCGCCATCCGATGGTGGAAGTGGTTGGCGTCGGCGGCCCACGGCTTGCGGCGGTACTTCAGGCGCTTGGCGACGACGAAGCTCGTGTCCAGGAACGGCACCGCGAGGATGAACAGCGGCACGACCAGGGCGACGACCGCGTTGGTCTTCAGCGACCCGATCACGGCGGCCACGCCGAGCAGATAGCCGAGCAGGTTCGCGCCGGAGTCGCCCATGAACACCGACGCCGGGTGGAAGTTGTAGAACAGGAACCCGAGCGCGGCGCCCGCGGTCAGTGCCGCCAGGATTCCCGCGGCTCCGACGTGCAGGCTGAAGGCGATGATGGCGAACGCGATCCCGTCGATCGTGCACAGCCCGGCGGCGAGGCCGTCGACGCCGTCGGAGAAGTTGACGACGTTCATCA
Organism: Solirubrobacteraceae bacterium; assembly: GCA_036000295.1. Taxonomy (GTDB): domain Bacteria; phylum Actinomycetota; class Thermoleophilia; order Solirubrobacterales; family Solirubrobacteraceae; genus Palsa-465. The sequence continues at coordinate 981 of DASYFZ010000672.1, read as the reverse complement.
GCCCGACGAGCCAGATGATGGTCAGGTACGGGCCCGCGTTCGGGAACTGCAAGGCGCCGATGAACGGGATCGTCACGTCGGTCACGACCACGCCGGCGAGGACGGCGACGACCGCCGCGGCGATCTGGCCGAGGAGCTTCCACTGCGGGCGCAGGTCGAAGACGTCGTCCAGCGCGCCCACGAGGGCGATCAGGACGGCTCCGGCGAGCATCACCCAGGTGTGCACGACGCCGCCGTGAGTCTCGTTTGAGTGGACCAGGCGAGGCAGGTGGACCGTCGTGGGCATCCACAGCCACGCCGCGACCAGCACGCCGGCGAGGATCGCAAGCCCGCCGAGCAGCGGCGTCGGGTGCTTGCCCAGGCCGCGCTCACGGACCTTGGATACGGCACCGATCCGGCGCGCAAAGCGGGCGGCGAGCGGCGTCAGCACCGCAGCGACCGCCATTGCCACGAGGAATGCGAACAATGCGTCTAGGCGCATGGGCTCGAGCGAAGGATTGCAGCCACGGAGGATCTCAGTGCTGTGCGAGTGCTTTGACGATCGCCGTGATCGTCTCAATCGGGCGGTCGCGGAGCTGGATCCAGGTGATGCGTATGACTCGGTAGCCGGCTGCAATCAGCTGCTGGTCTCTGGCTCTGTCGCGTTCGAAGGCGGCTCTGTGGCTGTGGTAGGTGTAGCCGTCCACCTCGACGATGAGCCGTTGCTGTGGCCATAGTGCGTCGACTACGAAGCCAAGTAACGGCTCATTGAAGAGGGGACGCTCGAGGTTCGCCTTGGCGATGAGGTCGCGCAGGAGGCGTTCTGCTTTGGAGCGGGTGTAGCCGGAGTCGTCTTCTTGTTCGAGGAGGGTGCGGATGATCGGGGCGCCGGGGCGGGTGGGGGCTCGTTGGATGACGGCGTGGATCTGGCGGTCGGTGGCCAGGCGATGGATGCGGGCTTCGGCGAGGGCTGATTCGACGTGGCGGAGGCGCTCGGTGGCG
>DASYFZ010000654.1:0-3111 GCA_036000295.1 Solirubrobacteraceae bacterium | reverse complement strand
CGACGGCGCGCGACCGCCGCTGATGGCGGCGACGAGCCGGGGGTGAGGCAGAGACGGCGATTCACGCGCTCTCGGCGACAAGCGAGTCGACGAGCACGGCGTACACGTTGATCGGCTCGGTCTTTCCCTTCATCAGCACCTTGCCCTGTGGCGCGACGGCGATACCGTCTTCGAGGCCGCGCCGCGTGTTCTCGTCGATGAGGATCGGCTGCTTGACGACCTTGGTGTGCGACTCGAGCCGCGCAGCCACGTTGACGGTGTCGCCGACGCAGGTGTAGGTCACGCGCTGGTGCGTCCCGGCATAGCCGGCGACGACCCGTCCCGATGCGATTCCGACACCTATTTGGATCTGCACCTTGCCCCGCGCTGCCTGGTCCTCGTTGAACAGGCGGATCAGGCCGATCATCTGCCGGGCCGCGAGCACCGCCGCCCGGCGATGGTCCTCGCGTGGCAACGGCGCGCCGAAGATCGCCATGAGGCCGTCGCCGATCATCTGGTTCACGATCCCGCCCTCGCCGTTGATCGCGTCCATCATCAGCGTGTAGTAGTCGTTGAGCATCTCGATGGTCTCCGCGGGGTCTTGGGCTTCCGCGATCGTCGTGAACGAGCGGATGTCGCAGAACATCGCCGAAGCGTCGACGTACTTGCCGCCGAGTGAGAACCCCGACGTGAGCAGTTCCTCCGCCACCTCCTTGGTGGCGAACTTGCCGATGAGCTCGCGTTGTTGGTCGCGCAGGCGCTTCTTCTCGAGGCTCCCGCTGATCCGCGCATTGAGCAACACGGGGTTGACCGGCTTCGTCAGGTAGTCCTCCGCGCCCATCTCGAGGCACCTCACGACACTGTCCAGCTCGTCGAGCGACGACGTCACGATCACCGGGATGTCGCGGAGATGCGGGTCGCGCTGCAGCTCCGCCAGGACTCCGTAGCCGTCGAGCTCGGGCATCAGGACGTCGAGCAGCAACAGGTCGAAGCGCTGGCGTCGCAGCATCTCGAGCGCTTCGGTGCCGTGTTCGGCGAAGACAACGATATGCCCGTCTTGCTCAAGCCCCCGGCCCAGCAGAAGCTGGTTGACCCGGTTGTCGTCGGCGATCAGGATCGTGCCCGCTCCGGGATCGGAACCGCTCACGACACCGGTTCCGACCGAAGGGAGGCGAGAGCTTCCTGCAGCGTCCGGTACTCCTGCTCGATCCGATCCACGAGCTGCGGGACGCCGTCGAGACGGCGGTCCCTGGCGTGCTGCTCGACGCTGCGGCAGAGCTCCGCGAACGCCGCCGCGCCCAGCGTCGAGCCGTTTGACTTCAGCGTGTGCGCCGCTCGGCGGAGCTCGTCGGTGTCCTGGCGCTCGAGCGAGCTCCGGAGGCTCGTGATCAGCGCCGGCGCATCCGCAAGAAAGACGTCCACCACCTCGGCGAGGAACTCGACGCCGCCGAGGTCTCGCAGGTTCTGGAGCGCGGCAGCCTCAAGGCTGATCTCGCCCTCTCCCGAACCAGCGTCACGGTTTCGCAGCGGCCGCACCCGCTTCAGGGCCGCTGCCAGCTCGGCGGCGCGTATCGGCTTCGCGACATAGTCGTTCATGCCGGCCGCGAAGCAGGCTTCGCGATCCTCGGGAAGTGCGTTCGCGGTCATCGCGATGATGTGGGGGCGGCTCTCCGGCGGCCACCGTTCGCAGATCCGGCGCGACGCGTCGAGACCATCGAGCTCCGGCATCTGCACGTCCATCAGGACGACGTCATAGGGCTGCCGCTCCAGCGCTGCCAGCGCCTCGAGACCGTTCGACGCGACATCCGCCCGGTAGCCCAGCCGCTCGAGGAGGCGGAGAGCGACCTTCTGGTTCATCGCGTTGTCCTCGGCAAGCAGCATCCGCAGGGTCGACATCGCCTGCTCCCGATCCGCCGCCACCTCAACCGTCTCCTGCACTCGCTCTCCCGCGGTCAGCAGGCGCAGGAGCGTGTTGTAGAGCTGCGAGGCCTTGAAGGGCTTCGCGAGCTGGGCCGAGAACACGCCGGACCACTCGTCCTCCGGCAGGCGGCCGAGTGAGGTCAGAAGCACGAGCGGGAGGTCCTGCTCGCTCCGCCGGGTCCGGATCTCCGCCCCCAGGGTGAGCCCGTCCATCTCCGGCATCATCATGTCCAGCATGGCCACGGCGAACGGCTCGCCGGCCTCGACCAGCGCGAGAGCCTCCGCGGGCAGCTCGGCCGCGACCGGCTCCATTCCCCACGACCGTGCGTGCCTGGTCACGATCTCGCGGTTCGTCGCGTTGTCGTCCACGATGAGGATCCGTTTGCCGGCCAGGGGGGCGAGGCCCTCGTCCAGGGGGATCGGGCTCGGCGCCTCGGCCGCCTCGGCCACGAGAGTGACGCGAAAGGTCGAACCGCTGCCCTGCTCGCTCTCCACCGAGATCGTCCCGCCCATCAACTCGACGAGGCGCTTGGAGATGGCGAGGCCGAGGCCGGTACCGCCGAACCGGCGCGTGGTCGACGCGTCCACCTGGCTGAACGACGTGAAGAGCCTGTCCATCCGGTCCGGCGCGATCCCGATCCCGGTGTCGCGTACCGAGAGCTGAAGCCGGTACGACCCGGCTCCGATCGGCTCGGCTTCGACGAGGACGACGACCTCGCCCCCGTCGGTGAACTTGACCGCGTTCGAGAGCAGGTTCAGCAGCACCTGGCGGAGGCGGGCCTTGTCGCCCAGGATCCCGGCGGGCGCGTCCTCCTCGATGAGACAGCCGAGCTCGATCCCCTTCTCCCACGCGCGCGGTGCGACGATGTCCAGCGCCCCCTCCACGCATTCACGCACGCTGAACGGCGCGCGTTCGAGGTCGAGTTTGCCTGCCTCGATCTTCGAGTAGTCGAGGATGTCGTCGATCACGTGCAGCAGCGCGTCCCCGCTCGAATGGACAACCTCGGCGAACTCGCGCTGCTCGTCCGTCAGCTCGGTGCCGAGCAGGAGATCGGTCATGCCGATCACGGCGTTCATCGGCGTCCTGATCTCGTGGCTCATCGTGGCGAGGAACGCGCTCTTCGCCTGCGTCGCCGCCTCGGCCTCCTGCCGCGCGCGCTGGAGCTCGGTCACGTCGTGGTAGATGCCGAGAAAGCCGACGTGGGAGCCGTC
>DASYFZ010000649.1:0-1758 GCA_036000295.1 Solirubrobacteraceae bacterium | reverse complement strand
CGAACGTGACTCGCTTGCCGTGGGGGTCGGTCACGTCGACGTGGACGAACTGCGCCTGGATCGCGTGGAGCTTCGGATGACCCTGCATGTCGACGTGGTAGCCATCGACGGTCTGATCCGGGGTGAACGGTGGCAGCGCCTGGGGGTGATAGGCGCCCTTGACGTTGACCGTCTGAAACAGCTGGAAGTTCGGCTGGCCGCCGGGGATGTTCGGGTAAGCGTCGACGAGCACCCGGTAGTGGCCTGGCGCGGGGAACGTGACCGTCTGGCGCAGCAGGCCGTTGGGCCCGACCGGCGGGTGCTGGTGGATGATGTACGCGAGGTCGTCGCGGACGATGATCAGGTGCACGCCCGTATGGGGGCCGGATCCGGTCTTGTAGGCCGTGAGCGGCTTGCCGTTGGGCTGCTGGATCGTGAACGACACGGTCGTCGGCTTTCCCGGCACGACCGTCGCGGCGGGCTCGAAGCCGGCCAGCGAGAACGTCTTGGCGGCCCCGATCACCGGCGCGCTGACGGCGCCGCTCGAGCTGCTGCCGCACGCCGCGAGCACCGGCAGTGCTGCGGCGAGCGCCGCGAGCAGTGCCGCACGGCGCGCGCGCCCGGCCGGGTGATGTTGACGATTCATTCGGGGTCTCCTATCCGTCTGCCTGGTCGACGATCAGCGCCTCAAACGGCTGGCCGCCCTTGGGGGTGATCTGGAAGCTCAGACCCCAGCGGCCCACCATCACCAGGGCCGGTGCGGAGCGCGAGTAGATCCCCGGCTGGGTCTCGGTGAGCTGGTACTCCTGCTGTGGCATCTGCATCTCCAAGTGATTTAGCGCGAGCGTCACGTTGGCACCGCGGACGGGCTGGCCGCCCTTCGTGATCCGCAGCGCGAACGAATCGGGCGCGGCAGCCTTGTTCGGCGAGACGAGCACCTGCAGCTCGTAGCCCGCTCGATTAACCGTGCGCGCGACGCGTCCTGGCCCGACCGTGGCGAGCGCCGAGTTCTGAAGCGCGAACGCCGGCGGGGGCGGGGCGAGGCTCGACAGCACCGCCGCGACGAACACGATCCCGCCCACGATCACCGTCTCGCCGCCGATCAGATTCCGTAGCCGGGACGCCGCCGGCTGACCCGCCTCGGGCCGTTCGCGCGCGGCGATCAGCTGCGGGCGCGACCTCAGGAGGTTGCCCGAGGCCAGCGCAAACGCCGCGATCAGCAGCCCGCTCTTGACGAGGATTGCCTGACCGAAGCCGGTCTCCCACAGCGCGTTGACCGCCGGCATGTGGATGATCGCCTCACCGACGCCTGAACCGGCGACGACGATCGCCGACACCAGCGCCACGTTCGAGAAGCGCGGGACGACCACCGACAGCGTCGGCACGCGCAGCCGGATCTCGGCGCTGCGCCAGACGATCAACAGCCCGACGAGACCGCCGAACCAGATCGACCCGGACGCGAGGTGCAGCCAGTCCAGCGCCATCGTCAGCCCTCGTGGTGAGGTCTGAGCCGGATGCCCCGCGGCCCCCGGGATGATCAGCGCCGCCGCGGCGGCGAGCAGCGCCCCGGTCAGCGATGCTAGCTCGGCGATCGAACGGTGTTCTCGCTGTGGCCGATCCACCCACAGCGCCGTCCAGGCGGCGAGGCAGAACAGCGCAAAGCAGATCTCGAAGTCGACGAGCGCGCGCCCGAACGCGGTGACGCGGTACAGCGGCACGAGCGCGCTCAGATCGAACACCGAGCGAAGCGAATCGTTGGCGACCGAGAAATCCAGGTAC
>DASYFZ010000646.1:0-13365 GCA_036000295.1 Solirubrobacteraceae bacterium | reverse complement strand
AACGCCTGGATCTGGCGGATGGCCGAGTACACCCGCGAGGTGCACGAGGAGTACGCCGTTCAGCGCTGGCCCGAGACCAAGCGCTTGCTGGGGCTGCTCGTGAACTCGAGCGGCGCGGCCCACGCCCGCAACGCCCGTCGGCTCGTGCACGCCGCGCGCAAGGAGGACCGCAGGCTGTCGGCCGCCCTGCTCGCGGCCGCGCTCGCGCATACGCCCGAGGCCGAGGAGGCGCTGCGCGGCGCCCGCACGAGGATGGCTCGCAAGCCGGCCGCGCTCGCCCGCGAGCTGCTTCGCAACTTCCCCAAGGGCCGCCGAGGCAAGGGCCGCCGGCGCCGCAAGGGCGCGTCTTCGGGCGACGACCCCGGTCAGGCCAAGGAGCGGACGGCCGTCGGGACGATGACCGAGAAGAGCGAGGGCGCCGACAGGGACGCAGGTGGGCGGGAGCCCAAGGCCACCGACGATGACTCGCAGGCGACCAAGGACGAGCCGCAGGCCGGCGGCGACGACAGCCCGCCCGATCCAGAGCCCGACAAGCCGCCCAAGCGACGGACCTCCAGGTCCAAGCGATCTTCGAAAAACGACACCGATCAGGGCGACGGCGTCACCGAAGAAGCCGCGTAGCCCGGGCGTCAGGCGCCCAGGTGAACTTCGCCGGCGTCGAGCGCGATCTGGCCGTCGCCAGTGGCGACGAGCAGCCGCCCCTCTGAGTCGATCCCGGCGCCGCGGCCCTCGCCGCCGGCCCAGCGTACGGGCCGGTCCAGTAACGCGTCGCGGCTGCGCACGGCCTCGAGCACCGCGTCCGGAGCCGCCGTTAGCCACCGATCGAGGCTCGCCAGCAGCCGGTCCAGCGTGGGCTCGACGGCAGCGGGCTCGAGGCCCAGCGTCCCCGCCCGGCCGGCGAGCTCCGGGGGGAAGTCCTCTTCCCGCACCGCCACGTTGAGCCCGATGCCCAACACCGCCCACCCCTCCTGGGGCCGCCCCTCAACCAGGATTCCGGCGACCTTCAGCCCATCCACGAGGACGTCATTGGGCCACTTGACGCGAGCTTGCGGTCCAGCCACTTCCGCCACGGCTACTCCCGCGGCGAGCGGGAGCAGGCGGGGAGGATCCCGGATCACCAGCGAGCACAACAGCGCGCGGCCCCGCGGCGCGGTCCACCTGCGGCCCTGGCGCCCGCGGCCGGCGGACTGCTCGGAAGCGGTCACGAGCGTGCCGTGTGGCGTCCCTGCAGCGGCGAGCTCGCGAGCGCGCTCGTTGGTGGAATCGGTCTCGCTGTAGTGGACCCTCGGTGTGCCGACCGGACCGGTCACTTCGGCGTGATCCGTAGCTCGTCGTCGACCGATATCCCCAGGCGCGTCGCCGCGCTGCCGTGGCTCACCGCCACCGCCAGCCGCCGTTGGGCGTCCTCGTAGACCAGCAGCGTGTCGGGCTCGACGTCGGCGAACGTGAGCGCGAACTGGGCCTCGTGCGTGGTCCGCGTGCCGAGCTCGAGCTCGACCGCGCGGCCAAGCTTGAGCCCGGTCTCGGCGAGCTCCTCGTGCTCTACGCCGAGCTGGACGTTCCCGAAGCGGTCGACGTAGACCGCTCGCGCGATCAGCGTTCCATTCTCGAGGCGTGGCCGCGGCAGCTGCAGCGACACGAGCTCGCCCGGGTCAATCGGCTCGCCGGCCTCCGCGAGGCCTGCGCCCGCGGCCAGCCGAGCGGCGACCGGCGCAAAGATGTCGCGCCCATGGAAGGTTGCCGAGACGGGCTCGAGCCTGAACGGTGAGCGGGCGATGTCGACCGCGTCGACGACGCCACCGGCGGCCGCGGCCGCCAGCGACAGCAGCCCGTTGTCGGGCCCGACGAGCCGCCGGTCGTCGGCCGTTTGGATCGCGACGGCGCGCCGCTCGGCCCCGACGTCGGGATCGACCACCGCAAGGTGGATCCCGGTCGGCAGGTACGGCAGCGCGCTTCGTAGCACGAGCGCTCCCGCCCTGACGTCGTGGCGCGGGATCCCGTGGGTCAGGTCGATGACCCGCGCGTCGGGACAGATTCCTGCGATCACGGCGTGGCAGACCCCGGCGAATTCGTCGTCGAGGCCGTAGTCCGAGAGAAACGTGATCAGCGGACCTGTCATCGCCGCGAGACGATGTTCTCACAGGCAGCGCGACGGTCCCCGCGCGCCCGCACGCACGGGGACCGCGACTGCCTCCTCCTACTTGGCGAACGCGGCCGCTTGCGACTTGATATCGGCGAGCAGGTTGCCCGTGGCGATGTTCCCGTCGAGCAGGTGCAGCCCCCACTCCGGGGTCGGCGCCGGCTGCGGAACCTGGGCCCCGTCGAGCGCCGAGATCTCGAGCACGTTGGCCGGGCCCGAGATGCAGTGAGCGCTGTAGGAGTTGGGGATGCTCGCCCACGTCGTGTTGGGCATCGGTTGCGTGATCTTCAGCAGGCTGTTGCCCCTGGCGATCGTCCCGGGGGCAAACGGCTTGCTCGGGAAGATCGGGTCGAGCTTGCCCGAGCCGCCGCCGAGCGCGGCCGGGTTGGTGCACAGCACGTGGACGTTCTTTGCCGTGGTCCCAAGCGATCCGTTGACGCGACCGAACTGTCGATGTAGTGCCGGCCGTGCACGCCATCCTGGTCGCGATCGAGGTTCGCGCAGCGCTGTGCTGTTCGGCGCGATCCTACTGCTCAACCCAGCGCGACAGCAGCCACGTCGGCGACCAGCGCATCGACCAGACCGTCGATGTCGTGGCGGACCGCCTCCACGTCGGGCTCGTGTCCCTGCGCGCGCAGCGTCTCGCTGGTCACCGGCCCGATGCTGACTAGCCGGGCGCGAAGCGCCACCCGGCCGGCGATCGCCTCGAACAGGAAGCGCACGGTCGACGACGACGTGAATGTGACGTAGTCGGCGTCCGCGACCGCCTGAAGGCCTGCGTCCGACAAAGGCTCGGCGACGGTCTCATACAGGGCCACGACGTCGACCTCCGCGCCGCGCTCACGCAGGGCGTCCGGCAGCACGTCGCGGGCCTCGGCAGCGCGCGCCACGAGCGCCCGGCCGACCGGCACGTCGGCCAGCGCCTCGACCAGGCCCTCGGCGACGAACCGCTCCGGTACGACATCGGCGATGAGGCCGTGCTCGCGCAGCGCGGCGGCAGTGCCGGGACCGATGGCGGCGATGCGGGCACCCGACAGGGCGCGGGCGTCGAGCCCTGCAGCGGCCATGCGCGCCAGCAACAGTCGCGCGCCGTTCGGGCTCGTCAGGCACACCAGGTCATAGCTGCGCAGATCGGGCAAGGAGCCCTCAAGCGGTGAGATCCTGATCGCCGGCGCCTCGACGACCTCGGCGCCGAGCGCGCGCAGTCGCGACGCGAGCCCGCTGGCCTGGGCGCGCGCTCGGGTGACCGCGACGCTGATACCCGACAGCGGCCGATCCTCGAACCAGCGCAGGCGCTCGCGCAGCGCCGCGACCTCGCCGAACACCGCGATCGCCGGCGCGCGGATGCCCTGCTCCCCGGCGCTCTCCGCAATGCTCCCAAGCGGCGCCGTCACGACTCGCTGGCCCGTGAACGTGCCGCGCTCGATGACCGCCGCCGGCTGCCCTGCATCACGTCCGCCGGCGATCAGTTGCTCGGCGATCGCGGCCAGCCGGCGGACGCCCATGTAGACGACGAGCGTTCCCGGGAAGGCAGCCAGCGCGCGCCAGTCCAGTGCGGACTCCGGCTTGGCGGGATCCTCGTGCCCGGTCACGAACGCGACCGCGCTGGCCGCATCTCGATGGGTGACGGGGATGCCGGCATACGCCGGCGCCGCGACGCCCGCGGTCACGCCCGGGACAACCTCGAAGGGGATGCCCGCGGCACGCAAGGCCTCGGCCTCCTCGCCGCCGCGCCCGAACACGAACGGATCGCCGCCCTTCAGGCGGACCACCGACCTGCCGGCGCGCCCGTGCTCCACGAGCAGGGCATCGATCTCCTCCTGGGAGACCGACGGACCGCCGCCCTCCTTGCCGGCGTACAGCAGCTGGGCGTCCTCGCGAGCCCCGTCGAGGGCCGACGCGGGGATCAGCCGGTCGTAGACGATCACGTCGGCGCCGGCGATCAGCTCGAGCGCTCGGGCGGTCAGCAGCCCCGGGTCTCCCGGACCCGCCCCCACCAGATACACGGTCATACGACGCTCGCCTCTCGCTCGGCGCGCCGCAGCAGCTCACCCGCGCCGGCGCGCAGCAGCCGCTGGGCGACCGCCCGCCCCACGTCGGCGGCGTCGCCGGTCTGCCGATCGCCGATCCATGCCGAGCCGTCGGGCAGCCCCACCCAGGCGACGAGCTCGAGCCCGCCACCGCCGCGCGGACTGGCGTGGGCGCCGACCGGTGTGTTGCAGGAGGCGTCGAGCGCGCCGACCAGGTCGCGCTCGGCCGTCACGCAAGCGGTCGCCTCAGGGTCCGACACAGCCGCCAGCAACTGCGCCGGAACAGCTCCGACCCGAGCCTCGATCGCAAGCGCTCCCTGACCGGCCGCCGGAACGAGCTCGGCGAGCACGCCACCGGCCTCGTCGGCGCGGCCGAGCCGCTGCAGACCCGCGAGCGCGAGCACGATCGCGTCGAACTGACCTTCGGACAGCTTGCGCAGCCGGGTGTCGACGTTGCCGCGCACGCTGGTCACGTCGAGGTCGTCGCGGACGGCGCGGATCTGAGCCGCGCGGCGCAGGCTGCTGGTGCCGACCCTCGCATCGGCAGGGAGCTCGGCCAGCGAGCGCGCGCCGCAGATCGCGTCGCGCGGATCGGCGCGCTCGGGAATCGCAACTAGCTCCAGGCCTTCGGAAAGCTGCGTGGGCACATCCTTGGCCGAGTGCACGGCGATGTCGATGCGTCCGTCCAGCAGGGCCACCTCGAGCTCGGATACCCATCGCGACTTGTCCCCGATCTCCGCTCCGCGGTCACCCAACGTGGTGATCGTGACGATCTCGGCGTCGGCGCCGAGCCGCTCGGCCACCCACCCCGCCTGCGCGAGCGCCAAGGCGCTCCCGCGCGTTCCGATCCGCATCAGCGGCGGCGGCGCTCAGAGATCGACCTCACCGGCGCCAGCTGCTCCTCGATCTCCGGCAACTCGAGCCCATCCTCATCACCTTCGAGGCCGAACAGGTCGCGAACCATCGCGGCGCGTGCATGCACCCTGTCGTCACGGAGCTCCTTCAGCCGCGCCGTCGGGTCGTGCAGCACGCGGTTGACGATCGCGCGCGCCAGGGCGTCGATCCGCTCGAGGTCACGGGGTGAGGCCGCCTCCCACTTGCCCTCGTTTTCGCGCAGCACCTGGTCGGCGATCTCGGTCGCCCGTACGCGCAGAGCGGCAATCGTGGGCAACACCTCGAGCGACCCGAGCCACGTCGCGAAGTGCTGGATCTCCTCCTCGATGATGCCCTCGGCCTTGCGCGCCTCGGCCTGGCGGACCTTCCGGTTGCGGGCGATCACGGCCTGCAGGTCGTCGATGTCGTACAGCGAGACGCCGGGGATCTCCGCACACGAAGGATCGATGTCGCGCGGAACCGCCAGGTCGATCAGCAGCAGCGGCCGGCCACCGCGATCCGCCATCACCTCCGAGAGCTCGCGGGCCTCGAGCAGCGCGTGCGGCGAAGCGGTCGCGGCGACGACGATGTCGGCGCTGACCAGCGCCTGGGGCAGCTCGTCGAAGCTGACGCTGCGCCCGTGGTAGCGCTTGGCGAGCGACAGCGCCCGGTCACGTCTGCGGCTGGCGACGAACACGGTCTTGCCACCGCTGTCGGCAAGCGCCCGCGCGGCCAGCTCGCTCGTCTCGCCCGTTCCCACGATCACGACCTCGCGCCCGGTGAGCATGCCGAGCTTCTCCTTGGCAAGGGCCGCGGCGACGGCCGGCAGGCTGAGCTGGCGTTCCCCGATCGCGGTCTCGGTGCGCACGCGCTTGCCGGTCGCGAGCGCCGCCTTGAACAGGCGATTGGTCAGCGGTCCGACCGTGTCCTTGACGAGCGCGGCGTCGTAGGCGCGCTTTACCTGGCCCTGGATCTCGGCCTCCCCGACGACCATCGACTCCAGGCCGGCGGTGACACGGTACAGGTGCCGCGCGGCGTCGCAATTGCGGTGGCCGTAGATCGCCGAAGCGAGGCTGGTCGGCCTGATCCCCGCCTGCGTGGCGAGCATCGACAGGACCGTGCCCTCCGCCTCGACGGGGTCGCCGACGACCAGGTACAGCTCGGTGCGGTTGCAGGTCGAGATCGCCACCGCCTCGTGGACCTCGCCGGACCCGCGCAGGTCGCGCAGGAAGTCCGCCGCGCGCGCCTCGGGCAAGGCAAGGCGCTCGCGCACCTCGACCGGCGCTGTCTTGTGCGAGACGCCGATCGCGAGCAGCTCGCTCATCGCGCCGCGCCGGTCAGATCGCGGTCAGGATCCTCGTGCAGCTGGGCGGCCTCGACCTCACGCCGCAGCTCCGCGAGATCCCGCTCGGTCTTGGTCAGCCGCCGCGCCATGATCGCGACGTAGATCAGGATCAGGGCGACGAACACGATGTAGGCGCCGGCGACGTACTTGCCGGCCGAGTGGAGCGGCAGCGCCGGAGCGGTCGCGAGAGTCAAGACAGCGCTCATGAGGGGGCTGCGCTCCTTCCGTACCCGGGCACGGCATCGTCGCCGAGCAACGAGCGCCGCAGCCGGCGGACCTGCATCCGGGCGTTCTTGGCGGCCATTTCGTACCTCCAGAGCGTCACGTACAACAGTGTGATGCCGACGAGCGAGATCAGGAAGGTCAGGCGCATCGAACCCGGGAGGTTGCCACCGGTCAGCGTCAGCACCCGCGGGTGGACGTACTGCTGGGCGAGGCGCACGGCCATGAAGTTGAGCGGCACGAACGCGCCCGCGACGACCGCGAACACGCTCGCGTAGCGGGCCTGCAGCATTGGATCCTCGATTGCGAATCGAAGCGGCTGATAGGTCGCGAACAGCAGCACGACGATCAAGAACGAGACGAGCGTCGGCTCGTTCCACACCCACCAGTGGCCCCAGGAGGCCTTGGCCCAGATCGATCCCGTGATCAGCGCCCCGACCCCGAAGATCAGCGCCATGTGGATCGCCACGTACGAGCGCATGTCCCAGCGGCGGTCGCCGGTTCGCAAATGGCCGATCGCGAGCACTCCCCCGAAGATGAACCCGCACAGCGACACGATCGCCAGTGGCACGTGGATGTAGAAGATCTTCTGGATGAAGCCCTGGTCGGCGTCGAGCGGCGCGTAGAAGAAGACCAGCACCAGCGCGAGGCTGATTGTGGCGATTGTGGCGAGCGAGAGGCCTCGAAGGCCGCGCCCGTAAGTACTAAGTGGCACTACTGATCCTCCAGGAGGAAGTCGAACACCGCGTAGGAGAGCAGTGCGAACACCAGATCATAAAGAGCCAGGATCGCCAGCCACTTCGCCGGCGGCGAACCTGACGCGTGTGGGGCAAGCAGGGGCCCCACTCCGCGGGCGGTCCCGATCAGCGCCGGGATCAGCAGCGGCAGCCCGATGACCGGGCCGATCAGGTCCCGAGCGCGCGTGTGCACGGCGATCGCCGACACGAGCGTCCCGATCACCGACAGCCCGACGTTCCCGAGCAGCAAGACGAGCACCAGCCCCGGAAGCACCGGGCCGATCGGCGGCCCGAGCAGCAGCAGCGCGAACGCCGGCACCGCAATCACCTCCAACACCACAAGGAAGATGAACAGCGCCGCCGCCTTGGCGACGAGCAACGCAGTGCGGTCGACGGGCGCGAGCAGGAACGCGTCGAAGCCTCCCTGTTCGCGTTCGGCCACGAACAGGCGGTTGATCCCGAGCATGGCGGCAAACAGCAGCGTCACCGTGAGCACCGCCGCCGCGAGCTGTCCGTCGATCGTCGGGCGGTTGAGGCCGAAGTGGAAGATCACGAACGTGACGATCGAGAACAGGATCATCGCCGGCAGCGTCTCGAAACCCCGCAGCTCGAGCAGGAGGTCCTTGCGCAGGACGATCAGGGCCGTCCTCATCCGTACAGCTCCGCGAGCTTGGCGGAGTCGAGCTGTCCCGGGTCGCCGACGTACGCCGTCCGGCCGTTGCGGAGCGCGAGCACGATGTCGGCTTCCGCCAGGGCGGCCTGGGGATCGTGACTCGTGAGCACGCGCGTGACGCCGGCCGCGCGACCGATCAGCGGCTCGACCAGCTCGCTGGCGGCGGGGTCGAGGTTGGCCCGCGGCTCGTCGAGGAGCAGGAGCTTGGGTTCGTGCAGCACCGCGCGACAGACCGCCAGCCGCTGCACCATCCCACGCGAGAGCTGGCGAACGGGCTCCTCGGCGCGGCGCTCCATCCCCACCGCCGCCAGGACCTGCTCGACCCGCTCGGGCGCCGACCCGTGGAGGCGGGCGTGGTACTGGAGGTTCTCGCGCCCGCTCAGGTCGCGGTACAGCAGCGGCTCGTGAGCCAGCAGTCCGAGCTGTCCGCGCACCGCGAACGCGCGGCGTGGCAGTGGCTCTCCGAGCACGACGACTTCGCCTTCGTGCGGGCGGAGCAGGGTGGCGAGGATGCGTAGCAGCGTCGACTTGCCGGCGCCGTTGTGGCCCAGCACGGCGAGCGTCGCGCCGGCGGGAACGCGCACCGACACGTTTCGCAACGCGGGCCGCTCGCCGAATTGGCGGGCGAGGCCGCGCAGCTCAATGGCCGGGGGTTGGTCCACCCTCGTGCTGGAGCGTCGTGACGACGTGCTCGAGCGTCGGAGCGATGACGGGGAACAGCTCCCCGATGGCCTTCGGGTTGCCGGGGAAGTTGACGATCAGTGTCCGGCCGGCGATCCCGGACACTCCCCTGGTGAGGATGCCCATCGGGGTGTGCTTGAGCGACGCCGCGCGCATCGCCTCCGAGAACCCGGGCGCATCGCGGTCGATCACGGCCTTGGTGGCCTCGGGCGTCACGTCGTCCCGCGTCAGCCCGGTGCCGCCGGTCGTGAAGATCAGCGAGACGCCCGCGTCGACCTGGGCCCGGAGCAGGTGCTCGATCGCCTCCTGGTCGTCGGACACGAGCTCGCGGGCGACCACGTCGGCCCCGGCGGCGCTCGCCAGCTCCGCCAGCGCCTCGCCGGAGCGGTCCTCGGATCGCCCTGCGGCAACCGACGTGGAGATCGTGATGATCGCTGTCTTCATCCGCGCCTCGCGATTGGCATCGCGGGCGAGGTTACGCGACCGGCGGGCGACCGGGGCAGTCGACCCGGCCGCCGCCCCCGGGGCTATTTCGCCGCGACGATGTCGATCGTATTGATGTCGGGGTCCTTGGCCAGGATGTCGTCGCCGTGCGCGGCCAGGGCCTTGGGGATCTCGCCGTTGATGTGCGCGATCCGCGCGTCTTCGTCGACGAACGTGTCGAAGATCCCGTAGGTCGTGTCGCTGATCTGGAATGCGAACCAGTTGACCGTGCCCTGCTCGGCGATGGCCGCCTCGCGAGCCGACTTCAGCAGCGCGTGCAGGTCGGGGCCCTTCCCCGGCTTGGCTTCGAGCAGGGCGAGGATTCCGATCTCCTCCATAGCGCGATCTCCTTTGGTCGGGTTTACCGGGGGTGCGTCCCGGCTCGACGGCACTCTATCCCGGGTTCGGAGCGCGCAGAGCGTCGGTGGAGACCGTCAGCTTCGGGCGGCCGATCGTCAGGGTGAGATTCGCTGCCGTGCGTCCCGTATAGCCGTCGTCGTTCACCTCGCTGCCGCCCGTGAGGTGGATCGTGCCGCCGCGGCGAGTGAGGTGATCAATGGGCGGCGCCCCGACCGCAACCTGAGAGACATTGGGACCCGGGCAGCGAAGGTGCGGCGCCGGCAGCGATCCGTCGAACTCGGTCCGCAGGCGTGTGCGAGTCGGCGCCAGCGTGATCGAGTCGGGACCGGCAGGACTCGTGTCCTTGCAGGTGTTTTGGCCCTGTGCGACGTTCACCGAGTACGTGAGTTGTCCGTGCACGACGAAGAAGCCGAGCACGAGGATCCCGCGCGGATTTCCGTCCTTGCGCAGGCCTAACGCCGTGAGCACGTCACGAAGCGGGCGCCGTGCGCTCGTGCTCGTGCCGAGCGCTAGCGTTCCGGGAGTGCCGTGCACTCGCAGCGCAAATGTGCCGTTGGCTCCGCACGCGCCAAGCGCGGCGCAGGAGGACGAATCGCCGCGGAAGTGCGTGCTGATGCTGCCGTCCAGGTGAGCGCGGTACGTCAGCACGACCGTGCGGAACTTCGACGCCTTGGACGAGGAGCCGCTTCCGGATATGCGTTGCGTCCGCGGACGGCCCAAGCGCAGCTGGACCGTCGACGTCACCGTTCCGGCCAGACCGTGAACTGCGAAGTCCGCCGACGAGGCGAGATCGACGGCGGCCCGCCCGTGGAACAGGGTCGCGACATCGACGACGCGCCTGGCCATGACGCTCGCGATGTCGCTCTGCAACGGCGCGGCGCAACGGGTTCCGAGCAGCGACGGCGATGCCGCCGCCAGCGTGAGCGACGCCGCCCGAAAGTTCACCGGCATCTCGATGTCTGCACCGGTCGCTGCGGCATCGGTGCAGATCGATGACGAGCCTGCCGACCCATTGGGCGTAAAACGGACATCCGCGGTCGTGGTGCCTCCGTCGATCGGCGGTCCGACCGTGAACCCATTGCCGGAGAGATCAAGCGAGACGTTGTATTCGGTCCGGCCGTGGTCACGGAAGCTGTCCACGTCGATCGTGCCGGTCGACGGCGGCTGCCAGATCACGGTGCCTGAGTAGCCGCACAGTCCCCGCGCGGCGCATCCGGTCGCCTGATCGCCGTGGAACTGGACCGCCAGGGTGCCGCGGAGACGAACGGGAATCACAGTGAACGAGGTGTCGGTTCCCGTCACCGCTCCCAGCCGCAGCGGCGTCGACGAACCCGTGGATCGGACTGGAATCGCGTGACTCGCCCAAGCTGCAGCTGCGCCCCAAGCGGCGACCGCCGCGACGATCAACGTTGCGATCAGCAGGCGCCGCGTCATGGTTCTCCTCCGAACACGTCCTCGACCTTGGTCCCGGCCCGCACTCGAACGAGCCTCATCGCGAGGGTTAGGCCGGCGCTGTGCGAACCGGCATAGCTGCCGACGACGAAGCGGCCCTGTCCGGAGAGCGCGAGCCGCAGCCTCTTGCGGCCGAGATCTCTTGCCGTTATCACGGCCCGCGCCAGTGTGTTCGAGGACCCGAGCACGTCCGCCGTTGCAGGCCCGGGACAGGCGGTGCGAAACGGATCCTCACCTTGTGTAGCGAGGCTGAACAGCACATTCTTGTGACGTCGGCTCTCTTGGGCGAACACGTCCAGGGCGTTGAGCTGCCTGAACTTGTCGGTGCAGGCCGACCCGACCGGCCACTCGACGTTCGCCGACAGGCGGTCGGTGAGCAGGATCCCGGTGTCCAGCAGCAGCAGGCGACCAGATCGGAGGTCGCTCAGCACCCCGCGCCGCGACACCCGATGCTTTACGACCCGGTCAGCATCGAACTCGAACCGCTGCTCAGCGCCGGAGATCGCGTCTGTGACGACGCCGCTCGCCCCGCAGGCGTCGAGCGGCAGGCAGAATGGATCCGGGCGGCCTGCGAACGTCGTGGTGACCGTGCCGTTGCTCGCGGTGACCCCGTACTGCACGGACACGCTCTCGACCAGCGCCTTGTGCGTCTTCGGAGGCGGGAAGGAGCCGCTGCTGCTCGAGCTGCCGGTCCCGGACCCTCCGGGCTCGGATCCGCTGGGTCGCCGCGCTCTCATCGTCGACTTGATCGTCACGGTGTAGGGCCCCGAGCCGAACGACTGCGTGCTCGCGAGGTCATACGCCTCTCCTGGCCCCGGCAGACGCCGCGCCGGAAGCGAGAACACGCCGAGCGCTTCCCCCGGACCAGCGCAATCGCCGCTCGACGGTGACGAGAAGAACGGGAGGCCGGTGGCCCGCAGTCCTGCCGAGTGGGTTCGCGCGACCGTCAAGACCATGCTGACCGGCTCCAGCTGCGTGCAGATGTGCGGCTGCGTCGGGGTCGAGCCCGGGTCGGTGACCCTGACGACTGCGTTGTCGTCCTCGATCCGGATGTCTCGCGCCCGAGGCGTCTCGAAGGATCCCGATTGATCTGCCGGGATCACCTCGAGCAGCCCCGACACCGCGCAGACTCCGGCGGCGTGGCACCCACGGGCGGGGTCACCCTGCCACGAGAACGTCAGTGTCCCCGATGGATTCAGAGTCGGCGTGTCCGCCAACGCAGCGGCTGGCACCGCACAGCAAGCGACCATTACCCCGATCCCGAACCGAGCCAAAGCCGATCCGTTCACAGCGCGGGATCCTCTCCGGCGCACTGCCGTAAGTCAATGGCGGAAATTCGGGTCGAGCACGTCATGCGCTTGGCGCGGGTGCGCGCCGAACACGTTGACGCACGAACTCGCCAACTCCTTCCAGCGACGGCCGGTGAACCCACTGTGTCAACGAGCATTTCCCCCAACTCGACTGCTCAGGCCGAGTGCTTTCGGGGGAAAGCTGCGTCCCACGATGTTTTCCCCCAAAGGTGGCTGGCACCGTCCCCACTTTCGGGAGAAATGCTGGGTGCGGTCCGCGGGAGCCGTAACCCGGATCAGCCCCGTGAGGACTCCCGGCGCCAGGTCCCCGACCGCCCGCCGGACTTCTCCAGCAGCACCACTGAGCCGATCTCGGCGCCGCGCTGGATCCCCTTGACCATGTCGTAGACCGTCAGCGCGGCTACCGAGGCCGCTGTGAGCGCCTCCATCTCGACCCCCGTGGGACCGGTCGTGCGCGCCTCGGCAACCAAAGTGATCTCGCCCGCCTCGACGTCGATCTCGCCAGAGACGCCCACGAACGACAGCGCCAGCGGGTGACACAGCGGAATCAGCTCCGACGTCCGCTTGGCGGCCTGGATCCCGGCGATCCGCGCAACCCCGAGCACGTCGCCCTTGGGGGCGTCGCCGGCGGCCACCGCGCGCGCCGTCTCGGCTGACACCCGGACTATCGCGCGAGCGACCGCACGGCGTTCGGTCGCGGCCTTGGCGCCGACGTCGACCATCCGTGCACGGCCCGCCTCGTCGAGATGCGTCAACCGCTCCGGCTCGCCGCTCACGTGCAAACGCCGCCTACACCGGGGCGAAGGAGCGCTGCGCCGCCTCGATCAGGTCGCGCACGCCCTGCACGTTGCCCTCGCGCAGCAGCCCGACCGGGTCTGGATCGCCGTTGACGATCGACTCAAAGAACTCCTTGCGGTCCTGGTAGGTCGGCAGCGTCGCCTTGGCCCAGCCGCGGGCGTCGTTGAGCAGGATCGCCAGCGTGGCGTACGGCTCGCCGAACAGCTCGCCGATCTCGCGTTTCATGCGCTTCGCGAGCGCGGGCGAGGCGCCGGCCGTGGA
>DASYFZ010000569.1:0-5728 GCA_036000295.1 Solirubrobacteraceae bacterium | reverse complement strand
CACGGGCTCCCAGCGCTGCGCGCCGACGATCGGCTGAACAACTCCGCGCAGTCGTGGAGCAACAGGATGGTGGCCACGCACAGCTTCACTCACGGCACGAACTTCGCCGCGCGGATCTCGGCCGCGGGCTTCAGGTGGTCGTCAGCCGGCGAGAACATCGCCACCGGCTTCATCACTCCCCGTCAGGTCGTGGACGGCTGGATGGCGAGCACGGGGCATTGCGAGAACATCCTCAGCCCGACGTATCGCGATGTGGGCACGGGCGTCAACCGCCATGCCGTCGGCGGGTACGCGACCGGCCCGGCGACCTGGACGCAGGACTTCGCGCTGCCGATGGGCAAGTCGGCGCCGTCGCGGAGCGTCGGCCCGATGGACCGCTGCCCGTACTAAGCGGCGCTACGCGCTCGCTGCGCGAGCTGCGGCGTCAGTTGCCGACTCGAAAGGGAACGGCGTGTCTCGCAGATACCACTCGGCATCCAGCGCGGCCTGGCAGCCCGACCCGGCGGCCGTGACCGCCTGACGGTAGGTGTGATCGACGAGATCCCCTGCGGCGAACACGCCCGGGACCCTCGTCAACGTCGACTTGCCCTGAGTGATCACGTAGCCCGCCGGATCGGTGTCGACCTGGCCCTGAACAATCTGCGACTGCGGATCGTGGCCGACCGCGATGAACGCGCCGGTGATCGGCAGCTCACGGGAAGACCCGTCGACGGTGTTGCGCAGCCGCGCGATGCCCAGCCCACCGTCGTTGCCGGCGGCGAATTCCTCGATCACGTAGGGGGTCACGAACTCGATGTTCGGGATCGCACGCGCGCGCTCGAGCATGATCTTCGAGGCGCGGAACTCGTCGCGACGGTGGACGATTGCCACCTTTGAGGCGAACTTCGACAGGAACATCGCCTCTTCCATGGCCGAGTCGCCGCCGCCGACGATCACGGTCGCAGCGTCCCTGAAGAACGCCGCATCGCACGTCGCGCAGTAGCTGACGCCGCGGCCTGACAGCTCGGCTTCGCCCGGGATGTCGAGTTTGCGGTGCTGCGCGCCCATCGCCAGGATCACGGCGCGAGCGAGGTGCAGGTCGTCACCGACCCAGACCTTGTGCGGGCTGCCGTCCTCGGAGAGCTCGACGCTGGTGACGTCGTCGGTCTCCAGGCGGGCGCCGAACCGCTCGGCCTGGTCGCGGAAGTGCTGCATGAGCTCGGGGCCCATGATCCCGTCGCGGAAGCCGGGGTAGTTCTCGACGTCGGTCGTCTGCTGGAGCAGGCCGCCCCAGGCGAATCCCTCGATCACGAGCGGCTCGAGGTTGGCGCGGGCGGTGTACAGCGCGGCGGTGTAGCCGGCGGGCCCGCTGCCGATGATGATCACGTTTTCGATGTGCTGATCGGTCACTTCATAAAGTATAGCGTTGGAGAGGCGTCTGCGGTGACGGTCGCGGCCCCACGGAAGCCACGTCAAGGCATTCCATCATGACGCGGAGCCCGAGGCTCCGCTGAGCACTCCCCCGGGGCCGGGGGCGGGCTCCTCGCGCCAGCGCTGCACGGTCTTTCGCAGCTGCAGGTAGGCGACGGCGCCGGGCAGCGTCGGCAGCCAGAACGCGAACGCCCGGTAGGCGAGGACCGCGACGACGGCACCCTCGACGTTGACGCCGAACGCCGTGAAGGCTCCGATCATGCCGCCGTCGACTCCTCCGATTCCGCCGGGCAGCGGCAGCGTGTTCCCAAGCATGCCGAGGAAGTAGGACATGATGATCACGCCCTTGGGGGGCGACAGCCCGAAGGCGTGGAGGCAGGCCCACAGCACCGCGATGTCAAAGCCCCACCACGCGACGGCACCGAGCAGGTACGGGTCACGCGAGCGCACCAGGTCGATCGCTGTGCGCACCCCGGTGGCGGCTGCCGCCGGGGCGGCGGCGAGCCGCGCCGCGGCCCTGCCGATCTTGCCCGAGCCCTTCGTCCACCGTTTGACCAGGCGGTCGAAGTCGCCGGGCAGCAGCGACACCGCCAGGAACACGGCGATCGCCGACGCCCCGAAGATGGCGGGCACGACCGTCAGCGCAAACGACCCGCCGCCCGGGAACAAGCCGGTGTACAGGCCGAGCCCGACGATTACCAAAGACGCCATGTAGACGCCGTAGAGCAGCGCCAGGAACGCGACCATGCGCGTGGCGACGGTCCGAGGCGCCATGCCCGAGCGCCGGAGGGCCCACGCGGTCAGCGCGATGCCGCCGGCGCCCGCAGCCGCAAACAGCCGGGTTGCGGCCAGCCCGGACATCGTGATCTGGTAGCTCTCTCGCCAGCCGATCCGCGTCTTGCCGCGGATGAACACCGCCCGGAACAGGGCCACGTAGCCGAAGAAGGAGCAGACCTCGAGCACGGCCGCGAGTCCCAGCCACCATCCGTTTCCGTGCTGGATCCGATGCCAGGTCTCCTTGAGCCCCAGCAGCTTGGGAAGCACGAAGTACAGGAACGCGAGCGACGAGGCGACAAACAGGATCGACGCCAACAGCCGCCGGCGCGTGAACACCACACGCGGCATCTCCTCCTGGTTACGGGAGGCACTATCGGCGCGGTCGGGCAGATCCGGTGCGCGGTCTTGCGTAGTGGGAGCGTGCTCGGGCACCCGGCCGGCTACGCCTGCACCGCTCGCGCCTCGACCGCTTGCAGCAATGACGACAGGCGCCTGATCAGCGGCGCAGCCCTGGGCGCTCCGGTGCGAACGGCCTCAGCCAGCGCAGCGCCGGCGATCAGGTCGATCGCATAGTGCTCGCCCAGATAGACGAGCGCCAACCCGAGCAGTCCCGCGTAGCTCCACCCCACGGCGCCAGCAACCGGCCCTACCTCAGAAAGGAGATGGGCTGCCATCAGAGACGTGGCGAAATGCAGCGACGGCATTGCAGCTAGCGGATTTCCTCCAAGGACATCGTAGAGGGCCTCCCAGCGATCTCCCCAGAACTCCTCACCGTACTCGATCATCATCCTGCGAACGCGGGCAGCATCGCGGTCCGCCATGCGCCTGTGCTCGGCCGCCCACCAAGGAGGCGCGGTCGGGATCGCCCAGTAGAAGACCGCCCCGATGTCGAACGCGGCGTACATCCGGGCGGCCGCGCTGGGGAACCGTTCGGGCTTGCGAGCCAGCACGTAGAGGACGCTGACGTGGGGCACGCCGAACCACATCCAGTGACACCACGCCAGCACGCTCTCGAACCGGTTGATCGATCCCGGCGAGGCGAATGTCTGCTGGAGGCGCTTGGTCGGGGTGACACCGAGGCCCAGCACCCGGTCGATCGCGATCGGGTAGTCGATGTGGACACGAGCCTCGAGCCGCCCCGGGTCGTCGTGGGGCATCTTGTAGGCGGCCAGGTAGCCCCACATGTTCAGCGCACACAAGGCCATGTCGCGGGCTCCCCGGCGCGGCACCACGACGCACAGCGCGAGGGGGGCTGCCGCTGAGGCGCCCAGCACCGCCGCCGGTGGAAGTCGGAGCCGGCGCCGCACGACCGGAGCGGCGATACCGGCCGCGACGAGGGTCCAGGCGGCCACTCTGATGGCCCTCGACGAGCGCAAGGTGCGCCAGTATAGGAACGTCGGTGGCTGCGCCACTGGCGCCAGGGGCCACTGGGCACGCCACGAAGCCACCCGCCTCCTGAATAGAATGCGGCGCCGTGCGCCACGCCGTCCACGACGTCCCGCCCCGCCGACGCCACCGACGCCTGGGGCGCCTGGGACTGACGCTTGGGTTGGTCGCGCTGCTGGGCCTGGTGCTCGCGCCCAGTGCATTTGCGGGGTTCATCACTCCCAAGTCGGGCGGCTCCCCGAACGCCGACTCGATCTCCTCGCTCTACAAGGTGATCCTGTACATCGCGGCGGTCGTGTTCGTGATCGTCGAGGGAGCGCTGCTGTACTCGATCATCAGGTTCCGGGCCAAGAAGGGCGCGGTCGCGGCTCAGATCCACGGAAACACCCGGCTGGAGATCGGCTGGACCGTCGCCGCCGCGCTGATCCTGGTCGCGCTGACGGTGGTCACCTTCATCCATCTCCCCGCGATCATCAACCCGCCCGACTCCAGCGCCAACGGCCTGGTGCTGTCGGCTTCGGTCACCCGGCCGACGCCCCCGAACGGCAAGAGCATCACGATCTGCGTCCAGGGCCGCCAGTACATCTGGCGCTACACGTATGGCACCGGGTGCCTGAACGCGGCGTTCGCGGGGAAGCTGCCGTACTCCTACCAGACGATGTACGCCCCGGCCGACACGACAGTGATCCTCGACATTCAGTCGACCGACGTCGTCCACTCGTGGTGGGTGCCGTCGCTCGGCGGCAAGGTCGACGCCGTCCCCGGCTACACGACCTACACCTGGTTCAAGGCGCCCGAGGCCGGGCCCCTGTACCACGGCCAGTGCGCGCAGCTGTGTGGCCGCAGCCACGCGGCGATGACCGCGTTCGTGAAGATCCTCAGCCCGTCGGACTACAAGACCAAGCTCGCGCAGCTGTCGGCAGAGATCAATCAGGCCAACGATCAGGTCACGCAGCTACGTCAGATCCTCACCGCCAGCGGGAACCTTGGAGGCTAACCAGCAGATGTCCGTCACAACCGAGACCGCCCCGCTCCCGCTGACCCGCAGGCCCGTGCCGCAGGTGACGGCGCACGAGGTCACGCGGCCGCGCCAGACCAAGCGGTGGATCGACTGGGTGACGACGACCGACCACAAGAAGATCGGGATCCTGTACCTGGTCACGACCTTCGTGTTCTTCGCGCTGGGCGGGATCGAGGCGCTGCTGATGCGCACCCAGCTGGGGGTCCCGAACAACACCCTGCTGTCGGGCCAGCACTACAACCAGCTGCTGACCATGCACGGCACCACGATGATCTTCCTGTTCGTCGTGCCGGTGATGGCGGGCTTCGGCAACTACTTCGTGCCGCTGATGATCGGCGCCCGCGACATGGCGTTCCCGCGCCTGAACGCGCTGTCGTACTGGCTGCTGCTGGCCGGCGGGATCGTCTTCTACGCGACGCTTTTCTGGCAGCCGCCTGAGGCCGGCTGGTGGAGCTACCCGCCGCTGTCGAGTATCCAGTACTCGCCGAGCGCCGGCCAGGACGCCTGGATCTTCCTGATCCACATCACCGGCATCTCGTCGCTGCTCGGGGCGATCAACTTCTACGTGACGATCGTCAACATGCGCGCGCCTGGGATGAGCTGGGGGCGCCTGCCGCTGTTCATCTGGGGGATCCTCGTCTATGCGGTACTGCTGATCATCGCGTTGCCCGTGGTCGCCGCCGCGGTGACGATGCTGCTGACCGACCGCCACTTCGGGACGCATTTCTTCGATCCGACCGCGCACGGCTCGCCCATCCTGTGGCAGCACCTGTTCTGGTTCTTCGGGCATCCCGAGGTCTACATCATGATCTTGCCCGGGTTCGGGATCATCTCCGAGGTCATCCCGGTGTTCTCGCGCAAGCCGATCTTCGGCTACAAGGCGATCGCCGCCTCGACCGCCGTGATCGCGTTCCTGGCCACGCTCGTGTGGGCCCACCACATGTTCGCCTCCCCCGTCCCGATCGTGGTGCTCGGCTTCTTCATGCTGAGCTCTTTCTTGATCGGCGTGCCCACCGGCGTCAAGATCTTCAACTGGATCGCGACCCTGTGGCGAGGATCGCTCGTGATGACCACGGCCCTGTACTTCGCCGTGGGCTTCATCGCGATCTTCGTGATCGGCGGGATCACCGGGAT
>DASYFZ010000564.1:0-3878 GCA_036000295.1 Solirubrobacteraceae bacterium | reverse complement strand
AGTACTCCTCCGTGTTCCGCTCGCAGCTGCTCGACAACAACATTCACCACTACCTCGGCGTCGACCACGGCAAGTTGCGCCTCGTCGACCTGATCAACGCGATGGGCACCGCCGGCACGCAGGACCTCCGTGGCGTCGAGGTGCTGCCATACGCCCTGAAGATGATCGGCACGCCGAAGAACCCCACGCTCGCCACCGCCGTGGCCGAGCTGAAGGCGTGGGTGGCCAGCGGCTCGCATCGGATCAACCGCGAGGGGGTGGGTGGGTCCGAATCAGTCACGGGCAACTACGACCAGAGCGACGCGGTGCGGATCATGGACGCCTGGTGGCCGCTGCTGGTCAGGGCCGACTTTCAGCCGGTCCTGGGACCGACGCTGCTCGACCAGATCGAGAACGACTTTCCGATCAACGACGAGCCCGGCCACGGCGTGTCCGGAGCCCACCTCGGATCGTCGTTCGACGTCGGCTTCTACGGGATCGTCCAGAAGGACCTGCGCGCCGCGCTGGGCAAGAAGGTCCGCGGCCCGCTGAACCGCGTCTACTGCGGCAAGGGCAAGCGCTCGGCGTGCCGGGCTGCGCTCCAGGCCGCGTTGCTGAACGCCCTCGCCGAGTCACCCCAGCAGGTGTATCCGGCCGACAGCGAGTGCAGCGCCGGCGATCAGATGTGCTCTGACGCGATTCAGTTCAAGCCCATCGGAGCGATCTCGCAGCCGCTGATCGAGTGGATTAACCGCCCGACCTTCCAGCAGGCCGACGAGATCCAGAGCCACGGGCCGCGGTAGCCTCCGCAAGGCCGCGAAAACCCCCTACCCTGGGGGGGAAGCAGGGGTGATTGGGAATTTGCCAAGCCGGGGGCAGGGGTGCGTCTATACTCATCCGCCCACGGCACACGGACGCCGCGTGAATTCCCGCCCAGTAGCGGGTTTTTTCTCATAAAGAACGCTTGAAACTGCAGGTCTAAGTCATGCCAAAGGACGTCATCCTCACACCCGAAGGGCTTGCGAACCTCAAGTCCGAGCTAGACCACCTCTCGACCACGAGGCGTCGGGAGATCGCAGGTCGGATCAAGGAGGCGCGCGAGTTCGGGGACATCTCAGAGAACGCCGAGTACGACGACGCCAAGAACGAGCAGGCGATGCTCGAGGCGCGGATCGCTTCGCTCGAGGAGAAGCTTCGCTCGGCGACCGTGATCGACCAGTCCGACCTGGGCACCGACGTGGTGCGGGTGGGCTCGGTCGTCCACGTCAAGGACGAGGACGGGAAGTCCACGCGGTACACGATCGTCGGCTCCGCCGAGGCCGATCCGGCTGAGGCCAAGCTCTCCAACGAGTCGCCGGTGGGCAAAGCCCTGGTCGGCCGCAAGCGCGGGGAGGAAGTCTCCTTCGCGACCCCGCGTGGAGAGCGGCACCTGAAGATCACCAAGATCGACGTCAACAAGTAGCGGGGCCTCCGCCTTGGGCGAGGAACCCGCAGACGTCTTTGCAACACGGCGGCGCAAGCTCGCCGACTTGCGCGCTGCGGGTATCGACCCGTTCCCGCACGAGTACAAGGGCGTTGAGCCGATCGCGGCGGTGCGTGAAGCACATGCCGATCTGACCGCGGGCGAGGAGACAGACGTCTCCCACCGCGTGGCGGGGCGCCTGGCGGCCCGCCGCGGTCAGGGCAAGATGGCGTTCCTCGACCTGGTCGACCGCTCGGGTCGCATCCAGCTCCAGGCGCGCGTCGACGAGCTCGGGCCAGAGGGGATGGAGCGCCTGCTGGACCTCGATCTGGGCGACCTGATTGGCGTCGACGGCACCGCCTTCTGCTCGCGACGAGGCGAGCTGACGCTGCGCGTACAGGCGTTCGAGGTGCTGGCCAAGTCGCTGCGCCCGCCCCCCGAGAAGCACCACGGACTCAAGGACGTCGAGACCCGCTTCCGTCACCGCGAGCTCGACCTGATCGCCAACGAGGAGTCGCGCGCGCTGTTCATCACCAGGGCCAGGGTGATCTCGGCGATCCGCCGGTTCCTCGACGCCGAGGGCTTCATCGAGGTCGAGACGCCCGTGCTCCAGCCGCTCTACGGCGGTGCCCTGGCGAGGCCGTTCACGACGCATCACAACGCGCTGAATCGCGAGTTCTATCTGCGAATCGCCACCGAGCTGTATCTCAAGCGACTGATCGTCGGCGGTCTGGAGCGCGTCTACGAGCTCGGCAAGGACTTTCGCAACGAGGGCGTCGACACGACCCATAACCCCGAGTTCACGATGCTCGAGTGGTACGAGGCCTACGCCGACTATCTCGACATCGCCGAGCGCTGCGAGCAGCTGATCGCGTACGTCGCCCAGGAGATCGGCTATGCCGGCGAGATCGATCTGACCCCGCCGTGGCGACGCGAAACGGTCACCGGAGCGATCCTCGACCGCACCGGGATCGACATCCTCGCGCTGCACGACCGCGACGCGCTGGCCGCGGCGATGCGCGAGCGTGGTCTCGACGCGCCCGCCGACGACACCTGGCCCCAGCTCGTCGACGAGCTGCTGTCAAAGCACGTCGAGCCGACGCTGAGCGAGCCGACGTTCCTGCTCGACTACCCCGTCGAGATGTCGCCGTTTGCCAAGCGTCACCGATCCAAGGAGGGCCTGGTGGAGCGGTTTGAGGCGTACGTGGGCGGGACAGAGTTCGCCAATGCCTTCACCGAGCTCAACGACCCCGACGAGCAGCGGCGCCGGTTCGAGGCCCAGCGGGAGCTCGCCGGGGCCGGCGACGAGGAGACTCAGCCCTACGACGAAGGCTTCGTTGCAGCGCTCGAGCAGGGAATGCCGCCCACAGGGGGAATCGGGATCGGCATCGACCGCTTGGTGATGGCGCTTACGGGCACCCGTTCGATCCGCGAGGTCGTGCTGTTCCCCGCAATGCGCGACTAGCGGTTCCGTTCTTAGCCGGTTCTGGATTAACCGGCGCTAACGTAAGGATCAATGCCGTTCAATGGGCGAGCCATGAACAACGCCTTACAGCCGTCGGGGATGGGCGCGGAGTGCTCCAGGCCTACTGGTAGACTGGGATATGGCCGCAGAACGAACCGTTTCGACTCATCAAATGCGACGGCCCAGTCGACTACATGGGAAGAACGGAGTCATTGGCGTCCCCATAGCCGGTTTGCCCTTGACGAGTTTGGCAGCGTAGGAGAGAGACAGCCAGGAAAATCGCCCCGACCGACGCCCGATAACAACCGTTAGCAAGAGAGACTTATGTTCGAGCGATTCACAGAGCGAGCCCGCCAGGTTGTCGTCCTGGCCCAGGAAGAGGCGCGGACTCTCAAGCACAACTACATCGGCACCGAGCACATCCTGCTTGGCCTGCTGCGTGAGGAGGAGGGCCTGGCGGCCCGAGTGCTCGAGTCGCTGGATATCACGGTTGAGCGCGTCCGGGCCCAGGTCGTCCGGATCGTCGGTTCGGGCGAGGAGGTCACCTCCGGGCAGATCCCCTTCACGCCGCGGGCCAAGAAGGTGCTCGAGCTGGCTCTGCGCGAGGCGCTGAGCCTGGGCCACAACTACATCGGCACCGAGCACATCCTGCTGGGCCTCGTCCGCGAGAACGAAGGCGTGGCCGCGCGCATCCTGCTCGACTTCGACGCCGACTCCGAGAAGATCCGCAACGAGGTCATCCGGATGCTGTCCGGACCCGGCAGCCGCCGCGGCTCCAGTGGGGCCGGCGCCGCTGCCGGCGCCGCCGCTCCCGGTGAGGGCAAGAAGTCCTCCAAGCTGCTTGACCAGTTCGGACGCAACCTGACCAAGCTCGCCTCCGAGGGCAAGCTGGACCCGGTCGTCGGACGCGAGACCGAGATCGAGCGGATCATGCAGATCCTCTCGCGCCGCACCAAGAACAACCCGGTGCTC
>DASYFZ010000518.1:0-1839 GCA_036000295.1 Solirubrobacteraceae bacterium | reverse complement strand
GATCGCGCGCGTGAGCATCGGATAGCGGGTGCGGACCGCAGGGTGCTCGGCCACTGCGGTGTTGCGCGTAGCCGCTCCGATCATCAGACCGCCGTCGCGGGTCTCCTCGATCTCGGCCGACAGACCGCTCACGTCAACGAGCGCCGCGGGACTCTCGACGGTCTCGCGCATAAGGTCGACGAGGTTGGTGCCGCCGCCGAGGTATCTCGCGCTCTCATCCTCGGCGCGGCGGATCGCGTCGACGGCATCGGTTGCGCGCGTGTAGCTGAGCTCGATCACGCGCCCGGCCCCGCGTATACCTCGGTGATTGCATCGACGATCCCGTTCTGGGCGCCGCAGCGGCAGAGGTTGCCGCTCATCCGCTCGCGCAGCTCATCGTGATTGAGCTCGATATGGGTGGCTGCGAGATCGTCGGTGACATGGCTGGGCACCCCGCGGGCGACCTCCTGCGCCATCCCGACGGCCGAGCAGATCTGTCCCGGGGTGCAGTAGCCGCACTGAAAACCGTCATGGTCGATGAACGCCTGCTGCAACGGGTGCAGCGCGCCGTTGTCCGCAAGCCCCTCGATCGTGGTCACTTCGCGCCCCTCGTACTGGACGGCGAGAGCGAGGCACGAGAGGATCCGCTCCCCGTCCACGAGCACCGTGCACGCGCCGCACGCGCCCTGGTTGCATCCCTTCTTCGTGCCGTACAGCTCAAGATGCTCGCGAACGAGGTCGAGCAGCGAAACACGAGCGTCGGCCGGCACCGGCACCTCACGGCTGTTGACGATGATCGGCACAGCGATCCCCCTTTCAGCGACGAGCTCCTGGCAACAACCGAGGCTACTCCGCCGCCTAACAAGGTCAGACCGGAGGCCGGTCGCGGTCTAGGGAACCTCGGGGGTGGGGTAGGTGAGCTCCCCGGCGTCGAACGGTTCTGCTTGTCCGTCGACGGTCACCGGCTCCGCTGGTTCGGCCCGCGGGTGATTGACGATCGCGACGCCGAGAATGACCAGCGCGATGCCGATCATCGCGGTCGGACCGGGCAGGGCACCCCGGAACGCTTGGATCACGACCGCCACCACGGGGACGAGAAACGTCCAGGCGTAAACGCGCGTCGACGGCCATCGGCTCAGCGCCGCGTTGAAGCCGACGTAGACGAGGACCTGCCCGCCGATGATCAGGTAGGCGAGTTGCGCGATCAGCGCCGGCTGGCCCCAGTCTGTTGAGCCGCCCGCGACCAGGACCAGCGGGATCAGCGGGAGTCCGCCGGCGAGAAACTGCGCCGCGGTGATGCCGGGGATGTCGAGGTCAGGCTCGCGCCGGGTCAGGACGCGCATCCCGAGCCCGCCGGCGGCCCATCCGAGCGCGCCCAGCAACGACAACGCCAGCCCGATCGCCAGCCGTGAGCCGTGAGCGATGTTGCCCGGATCGGCGAACACAACCAGCAGCACGCCGCTGAAGCCGATCACGAGCCCAGCGGCGCGCAGACGGGTGATCGCCTCTCCGAGCATGAACCGAGCGATCAGCGCGACGAAGAACGGCGAGGAGTTCAGCAGCACCGACGCGACCGCCGCGCCGGCCCGGTCAGTCCCGACACTGATCCCGACCTGGGTCAATGTGGTGTTCCCGAAGCCGATCGCAAACGCCCACAGCCACAAGCGCCGCGTCCGCGGCAGCCGGCTTCCGAACAGCGGCAAGATCAGCGTCAGTACGGCTCCACCGACGAGTGCTCGCAGCGTCGCGATCATGATCGGCGACGTGTGCTGCAGCGCCGAGTCGGTGACCGGATAGACGATCCCGGCCGCCGTCATGGAGACCGCCAGAATCAGCGAGACCGGCAGTTGGTGCTCGGAG
>DASYFZ010000513.1:0-2952 GCA_036000295.1 Solirubrobacteraceae bacterium | reverse complement strand
CGAGACCCACAACCAGAAGAACGTGGGGCGTCCGATCGCCGAGTCGCTCGCGGGCCTGGAGCGGACGTTCGCCCGGGCGCGCGCGGAGGGCCTGCGGTGCGAGGGAGTGATCTCGACGTCATTCGGCTGTCCGTACGAGGGCCACGTGCCGGTCGACCGTGTCCTGTCGATCGCCCGAGCGCTCGCGGATGCCGGCGCCGAGGAGGTCGGGTTCGGCGACACCACGGGGATGGCCAACCCGAGGCAGGTCCGCGAGTTCTTCGTGGTGGCCGCTGAGGCGCTGCCCGGCGTCGAGCTCACCGCCCACTTCCACAACACTCGCGGCCAGGGCCTAGCCAACGTGCTCTCTGCGCTCGAGGCGGGAGTCGAGAGCTTCGAGTCCTCGTTCGGGGAGCTCGGCGGGTGTCCGGTGCCGCCCGGCGCGACCGGCAACATCGCCACCGAGGACCTCGTCTCGATGCTGCACGAGATGGGCGTGGCGACGGGCATCGACCTCGAGGCCCTGATCGCCGCCTCGCGCGCGGCGCAGCAGGTCCTGGGGCGGCCGCTGGGCAGCCACGTGCTGTCGGCCGGCCCCGTGCAGTGGCAGCACGGGTAGCCTTGCCCTCCCATGAACGCGGTGCTCGAACGACTGCGCCCCGCGCCGTACCGCGGCGATATCACGGCGGCTGGGGCGATACCGCTTGCGCTGTCGGCGATCGTCATCGACTTGCGCATGACGCAGTGGTCGACAGGGATCAGGCTGGCCGTTGTGGCGGGGATCGCAATCTTGATCCTGGCGATGGGCTGGCTGACGCCCCTCGACGGGCCGGCGCCGACGCAGTACCACTCGATGCTCTTGATCGCGGGGTTGCTCCCGCTGCTGCTGGCGTTGCAGCTGCTGGCTGAGGTACTGGGGGCAAACTCCTACCCGCCGCCGTTCGCGGGTGCCGGTCGTCTCGCGTGGACGTTCGCGGCTGAGGCCTTGGCGGCGCTGGCGTGCGCCCGCCGCGCGAACTCGGCCGCGTGCACCCTGATCGCAGCGCTCGCGGCCGCTGTCGCCGTTGAGTCGGGCGTGCGCTGGATCTTCGGCGGTGATCTGGGCACGATCAGGCTGGTGCTGTTCCTGCTGTCGCTCTGCTTCGCTGCCGGTGCGGTCCGGCTGCGAGACGGTCAGCGCCGTCATGCGGTATCGCTGGTCAACGCCGCGGGCCTCGCGGCGCTGACGCTCGGTGCGACGTACGTGATCGCGATCACCCTGAGCGCCCAGGCCACGAGGTCCGGGTTCAGCGACGTCCAGAGCTTCGTGTTCGGCGCCGCGTCGGGTCCGGCTGGGTGGGAGCTGTACTTGCTTGCCATCGGGTTCGGGCTGATCGGCTACGCCGGGTCTGATCGCGAGCCCGGCCCCGCCTACCTCGGCGTGCTCGTGCTGTTGTCGTTCGCGGTGATGGCGGGGTCCGGACACCGGACCCTGCTCGGCTGGCCGCTGGTGCTGCTGGCGCTCGGCGTCGTCGGGCTGGTGATCGGGCTGCGGCCGTCGACGCCGGCGCCGCCGCCCCCGCCCACGACCGTCGCGCCGACGATCCCACTGGGGAGGGACCGCTCATGACCGACGTTGATCACGCCGACGCGCTCGAGGCCGCCAAGGCCCGCGCGCTCGCGGGCGGACCCGAGCGCCATCGTGAAAAGGCCGCCGAACAGGGCAAGCTGCCCGTGCGCGAGCGCGTCGCTCGCCTGCTCGACGCCGGGTCGTTCGCCGAGGAGGGCCTCTTGGCCGGCTGGGAGCAGGACGGGCTCGGCGCCGAGGGGGTCGTCACCGGCATGGGCACGATCGGCGGCCGCCCCGTTGCGGTGATGGCCAACGACCCGACGGTCAAGGCCGGTTCGTGGGCGCCACGCACCGTCGAGAAGATCGTCCGAATCCAGGAGCGGGCGCTGTCGCTGCGTGCTCCGCTCGTGTACCTGGTCGACTCAGCCGGCGCCCGGATCAACGAGCAGGTGCAGATGTTCCCCGGCCGCCGTCACGCGGGGCGGATCTTCTTCAACCAGGTGCGCCTTTCCGGCGTGGTCCCGCAGGTCTGCGTGCTGTTCGGGCCAAGCGCGGCCGGCGGCGCCTACATCCCCGCGTTCTGCGACATCGTGATCATGCGCGACGGTAACGCCTCGATGTACCTCGGCTCGCCGCGGATGGCGGAGATGGTGATCGGCGAGAAGGTGTCGCTGGAGGAGATGGGCGGCGCGCGTATGCACACCTCCAAGAGCGGCGTCGGGCACATGCTCGTCAAGACCGACGAGGAGGGCGTCGATGCGGCCCGGCGCTACCTGAGCTACTTCCCGTCGTCATACGCCGCGGAGCCGCCGGATGCCCCGCCGGCCGCGCCGGCATCGGAGCGCCCAATCCGCGAGCACATCCCGGCCGACGAGAACAAGCCGTTCGACATGCGGCTCGTGCTCGACAGCCTGATCGACGCGGGCTCGCTGTTCGAGGTGCACGAGCGCTGGGCCAAGGAGCTGATCGTCGGCTACGCCCGACTCGACGGTCGCGTGATCGGGATCGTCGCCAACCAGCCCAAGGTCAAGGGCGGCGTGCTGTTCGTGGACTCTTCCGACAAGGCCGCGCGGTTCATCTGGACGTGCAACGCGTTCAACATCCCGCTCCTGTTCCTCGCCGACGTCCCCGGGTTCATGATCGGAACCCAGGTCGAGCGCGAGGGGATCATCCGCCACGGCGCGAAGATGATCAGCGCGGTCTCGGAGGCAAACGTGCCGAAGATCTCCGTGATCGTGCGCAAGGCCTACGGCGCGGGCCTCTACGCGATGTCCGGCCCCGCTTTTGACCCGGACTGCTGCATCGCGCTGCCGACCGCCTCGATCGCGGTGATGGGTCCGCAGGCGGCGATCAACGCGGTCTACTACAACCAGCTGCAGGCGATTGAGGATCCGGACGAACGGGCGCGCAAGACGGAGGAGCTG
>DASYFZ010000474.1:0-2025 GCA_036000295.1 Solirubrobacteraceae bacterium | reverse complement strand
ATTCACGCGATCAAGCAGCTCATGCTCGACTGGCGCTTCTATCAAGACTTGCGCACCGACCAGGACTCGGCGCTGCGTCGGCCGTGCCTTGCGGTGGCGACGCCGACCATGGCGTCCGACGGGTCGAACCTCGCGGCCGTGCTGGCGACGCTGATCCACATCCGTCGCGACACGGTCGATCTCGACCGCGCGATCGAGGACGCCTTTCCCGGCGCCCGGCTCGACGTGCCGATGCCGGAGCAGGCAGCGTCGTTCGGCATGGTCTTTCCCGACTATCCGAAGCGTGTGTTCGAGGCACGCGAGCTGTCGGACGGCACGCTGCGCTATCTGGCGCTGGCCGGCGCGCTGCTGTCCTTGCGCCTGCCGTCGTTCATTGCGCTCAACGAGCCGGAGAGCAGCCTGCATCCCGACCTGCTCGAGCCGCTAGCCCGGATATCTCACAGAGGTTGGGTGCATCGGAGCGCGGGCTCTGAGAAAGTTGTTTTGCAACAACGACCTTCTCACTCCCAAGGAAGTGCTCCGATGCGGACAGAGTGTATCGCGGACCTGTTCGGATTTGAACCTGTGGACAGGCGCCGTGTCGAAGCGTCGTTCGACGGCGGTCGGATGACATCGGACGCGGGCGGCCTGCTGCTGGGCATGACGGCGCGGGCGCTGGGGTTGATCGATCGGTTCGGGGAATGCTTCGTGGATCGGCGCGATCCCGACCTGGTCGAGCATGAGATCGCGACGCTGGTGGGTCAGCGGGTTTACGGGATCGCCCTGGGCTACGAAGACCTGGTCGACCACGACCAGCTGCGGCACGACCCGGTGCTGGCGGCGGTGGTCGGCAAGCTCTCGGCGCGGCGGTCGCAGTGTGCGGCGCTGGCGGGCAAGAGCACACTGAACCGTCTGGAGCTGGGTCGGTCGGAGCCTTCGCGCTACCACAAGATCGGCCACGACGGGGCGGCGATCGAGCGGTTGTTCGTCGATCTGTTCGTGGAGGCGCATGCGGCGGCGCCCGCCGAGATCATCCTCGACTTGGACGCCACCGACGATCCGGTGCACGGCGAGCAGGAGGGCCGGTTCTTCCACGGTTACTACGGCGGCTACTGCTACCTGCCGCTGTACATCTTCTGCGGTCGTCACCTTCTTGCGGCCAAGCTGCGGCCGGCCAACATCGACGCTTCGGCCGGGGCCCTCGAGGAGGTTGAGCGGATCGTGCATCAGATCCGAGGCAGCTGGCCGCAGGTCCGGATCGTGCTGCGAGCCGATTCCGGCTTCGCCCGCGAGGCGCTGATGGCGTGGTGCGAGGCCCACGGCGTCGACTACCTGTTCGGCCTGGCGCGGAACGTGCGCCTGCAGGCCGAGATCGCCGGCGAGCTGGCCGAGGCAGCGGCCGAGAGCGCGACCAGCGGACAGGCGGCGCGCCGCTTCAAGGACTTCCCCTGGACGACGCGCGACAGCTGGAGCTGCCGCCGCCGCGTGGTCGGCAAGGCCGAGCATACGCCCAAGGGGCCCAATCCACGCTTCGTGGTGACCTCGCTGGACGCTTCCCGGCATGATGCCCGCGCCCTTTACGAGGACGTCTATTGCGCCCGCGGCGAGATGGAGAACCGCATCAAGGAGCAGCAGCTCGACCTGTTCGCCGATCGCACCTCGGCCGCCACCATGCGCGCCAACCAGCTCCGCCTGTGGTTCGCCTCGATGGCCTATGTGCTGCTCGATGCGCTGCGTCGCATCGGCCTCGCCGGCGGCCGCTTCGCCGACGCGACCTGCGGCACCATCCGCCTCAAGCTCCTCAAGATCGGCGCCCTGGCCCGCCTCAGCGTGCGACGGCTCAAGGTCGCCATGGCTTCATCCTTCCCCTACCAGCACGAATATCGCCGCGCCTACATCTTGCTCGGGGCAGCGGCTCGCTGACGAACCAGACACTGCATAGGCGACAGTCATCGACCGCAGCCGCCAGCCCGCGGCCGATGTTGCACGCGCCCACCCCCCTCGGCCTGATCCTGCTCCGCACATCACCCGCGGCCGATAGCGATG
>DASYFZ010000454.1:0-15229 GCA_036000295.1 Solirubrobacteraceae bacterium | reverse complement strand
AGCTACGACCGCCCAGTTGACGGGGTTGAACTTCGCCGCGGACTGGATCCATCCCGGCGCGAGGCTCTGCTGCATCAGCGCGGCCGACAGGAAGGTCAGCGGAAGCTGGACGAGCGTCACGGCGCCAATCAGCGTCTCGCGCTGGCGGGCCAGCACGGCAACTCCGTTGGACAGCGACGCAAACGCTGCGCCCAGCAGCGCTGCCACCAGGATCATCAGCAGCACGCCGACGACGCCGCCCCGGTAATGGGCGCCGAGCACGAGCGCGAGCAGGACGATCAGCACCGTCTGCACCACGACCATCGCCGCGCCGTAGGCGACCGTGCCGGCGTTCAGGGCACCCCGCCACACCGGCGAGGCCAGGACCCGATCCATCACGCCGCTGTGGATGTCGTCGATGAAGCCCATCCCGACCCACCCGGCCGAGAACACCGCCAGCATGACGACCACTCCGGGCGTCAGGAAGTCGATGTACGAGCTCCCGTGAAACCCGGGGATCTGCGTGACGGCCTTGAACAGGGCGCCGAACAGCAGCAGCCAGATGACCGGCTGGATCAGCGTCATCCCCAGGTATGCCGGCTGCCGGATGAACACCCGAGCACCGCGTAGGTACACCTGCCAGGTCTGTCTGAGCGCGGTCATGCAGCCTCCTCTTGCGTGTCGTCTGTCTGGTGAAAGGCACGACCGGCGTGGCGCAGGTACACG
This sequence comes from Solirubrobacteraceae bacterium, assembly GCA_036000295.1. Classification (GTDB taxonomy): domain Bacteria; phylum Actinomycetota; class Thermoleophilia; order Solirubrobacterales; family Solirubrobacteraceae; genus Palsa-465. The sequence goes on along the minus strand of DASYFZ010000454.1, from coordinate 14,524 downwards.
TCGTCGAGCGATGGCCGGGCCAACGTCACCGCCATGGCTGTGACGCCCTGCGCGTCGAGCGCGGCGAGCACGGCCGGAATCGCGGCTCCGCCGTTGTGTGCGCGCGCACGGATCACGCGCCCGTCGAGCTTGACCTCGCCGAGACCGGCGACGCCGCGCAGCGCGGCGCTCGCCCTGGAGTCGTCCGCGTCGGCGAGCTCTACCTGGATCGCGTCACCGTGAAGCTCGCTCTTGAGCTCGTTGGGTGTTCCTCGCGCCACGACCTTGCCGCGGTCGATGATCGCCAGCATCGAAGCGAGGCGATCGGCCTCTTCCAGGTAGTGGGTGGTCAGCAGGATCGTCATCTGCTCCTCGGCCGCGAGCCGCTCGATCTCTCGCCACATCTGCACCCGCGCCTCCGGATCAAGGCCGGTTGTCGGCTCGTCGAGGAACAGCACTTGTGGGCGGTGCAGCAACCCCATGGCGATCTCGATACGCCTCTGCATGCCGCCCGAGTAGGTCCGCACCTGGCGCCCTGCGGCCTCGGTCAGCTCGAAACGCTCCAGCGATTGGGCGACGCGTTGCTTGAGCTCGCGTCCGGTGAGCCCGTAGAACTCGCCCTGCAGGACGAGGTTCTCGCGGCCGGTGGCCTCAGGGTCGGCACCGTGCTTCTGGCCGACCACGCCGATCGCTCGCCGCACCCCTACCGGATCGGCCAGCACGTCGATGCCGCCGACGTGGGCGCGCCCGCTGTCGGGTCGCGTCAGCGTCGACAGCACGCGAACCGTGGTCGACTTGCCGGCGCCGTTGGGCCCGAGCAGCCCAAAGATCGTTCCCGCCTCGACGGCGATGCTGACCCCGTCGAGCGCGGTGACCGCGGGCGGGTAGGTCTTTCTCAGATCCTCCGCCTCGATGGCCAGTGTCATCTTCCCTCCTGTGTCATCGTGGGTCCTATAATTGCCTCAGTAGAAAAGTATCTTAGAAATCAAGAGATCTATTTGTCAAGACAAAATCGTCAAAAGCGCGAAATCTTCGACGAGCTCATCGAGGAGGTCCGGCGGTCGCAGAACGCGACCGACCGGTTCGACTCGGCGGTGGCCGAGGCGCTCGGACTGAACCGCACCGATATGCGCTGCCTCGACGTGCTCCAGCGCGAGGGCCCGGTGACCGCCGGGCATCTGGCCGAGGCCACAGGGCTGACAACGGGCGCGATGACGGTCGCGCTGGACCGCCTGGAGCGGGCCGGATACGCCAGGCGCGTTCGCGACAGCGGCGATCGCCGGCGCGTGCTCGTCGAGCTCACCCCCGAGCTCAACAGCAGGGCGGCGGAGTTCTACGGAGAGCACATGGCGCTGTCAGAGCGCCTGTATCAGCGATACACGCTCGACCAACTTGAGCTGCTGCTCGAGTTCGTCAGCGAGGGCCGTCAGTTCAACGACCGCAAGGCGGCCGAGCTGGAGGAGCGCAACCGCGGGCGAGCCTCATAGGGGCGGCGCCGAAGCGCCGCCCCATAAAGGAACGTCAGTGGCGTCCGCCGAACTGCAGCGCGGCGCACGGGTTGCGGAAGTCGCCGCTGTTGAAGTCCGAGATCGGATTGTCGGTCGTGAAGCCCGGCTCTGGGAACACGACCCGCAGCAGCGGCCCGAACTCCCTGGTCGAGTTGCCACCGAAGTGGTTCGTGGTTCCGGGGATGAAATTGCCGCCAATCTGCCACCGGCAGCCATCTCCGAACCCACCACCACCGTGGGAATCGCCATGACCCCCATCACCACCGAACGTGGTGAAGAACGGGTAGAACTGCGCCCCGACCGGCGGGTTCACGCAGTTCGCGCCGGTCTGGTCATCACAGAACGGCGGGTTGAACTGGGCGTCGTCGGTCTCGAGCGCAGGCAGGTCTGTCTCGAACGCGACGGTTGAGAAGTTGACCGTCCCGTTGCGGGTGGTCGGACTGGTGAACCGCACTGGGGTGGGGTGAAGCTGGCGGTCCTGGATCGGGTTCGGGTTGGTCCCCGGCCAGTCCAGCCGATACGACTGACCATCCCAGTCTTCATCGTCGAAGAAACACCCGTCGATCATCACCAACGTCGAGTCTGTGCCGGGAACGCAGAAGTTCTGGCCGTCGTCGATGTCGAGGCCACCGGCGTCCTGACTGCCGGGGATCGTGCAGTTGGCATTTGCGTCGATCTGGAGGCAGTTCTCGAAATGCCCGATCTCGTCGGACATCGCGACGTTGTAGGTGTGGATCGACCACGTGTTGCCGCGCGGGTTCGCCGTCGAGTACTCGGGGTGGAACGCGTACGGTGCCGCGTGGCACTTGTTCGAGTTGGGCTCGAACAGGATGTGGCCGAAACCATTCGCGACCGAAGCGGTCATCGCGCCGCTCTGGCCGGTGGTCAGGTCGACCATGTCCACCCGGAATCCGGCAGGCGTGTCATGCATGTGGATCCGGATCCGGTCACCCGGATTCATGAACAGGTCCTTCGCGTTGTTCGGGTTGACCGCTGCGAAGTTCGGGTTCGAGAACGTCCCGGTGAACAGCGGGTTGGCCGGAGCCTGCGAGTGTCCATCCTTGGTGACGTACGCCCAGTTGATTGGCTCCTCGCCGCCGAGCACGTAGTTGTTGCAGTCCGCGTTGTTGAGCTGCCCGTTGTTGTTCACCCCAGTGGGATCGGGGTGGTTCTGGTCAAGCGTCAGGCTGTCGATCGTCATCGCCGCGCAGTACTGCGTGGCGGTGCAGCCGAAGCCCTCGAACTGCTCGACGTAACCGGGCGGATAGAACTGCAACTCCATGAATGCGTTACCGGGGTGCTTGCCGATGTAGTGCGGCGACTTCGGATTTGAGCTCTCGAAGTCGTTGCTATCGGTGTCCGGGTTGCAGACCTTGGTGAACTCCGGAGCAGACTCCGTGTCGCAGAGCGTCAGGCCGAACCAGAACGTCGGCCGCAGCTGGAAGCTCCAAGTGGTCCCGCTCGCCCCGTCTGCGGTGGGCTGAACCTTTGGATCGACCGGCAGCGTGATCGTGTACGTCATGTCGTTGCCCGAACCCGGGACGCTGGACTTGAACTCCACCGACGGCTCGTCGTGGCCGACGTAGGTTCCGAGGGCGCCGGGCTGGGTGTCCGCGCAGAGCGAAAGATGGCTCTGGCAGAACGGCAAGGTGGTTTTCAGCACCGCCTGAGCCGCGCCCGCCGATCCCAGACAGGCCGCCACGGCCACGACGCTCGCGATCGTGAGCCTTACTGGACGAAATCGCTTCATTCAACCGTCCTTTCCCTCACCGAGGGACCGCCTTCACCCCTGCCGCTCCGAAGGCGGCAATCTCCTCCACCGTTTACACGCATACAACGCCGGACGCCAAGGCACGAAACCCACCCCACTGGAATTCCGTCCACGCATATCTCAACGAGCGGCTGTCGCCAGTCGCCTCCTCCTCACTAAGGGACTCGGCGCGGCATCCTAATGCGCGGCGCATCCGGGCGAGCGGAAAGTCTCGCGGTTTGTACGGTTTGTACGGTCAAGGGCGCACGGTCATGGCCCGTCGGGCCCGTGGCCTATGAGCAGTTGATCGAGATGCCGTCGACCAGCCAGCCATGACCGCTGCGGACCGTACGCGCCGTGCCTGCGCACTGCTGTGTGCCGCTCGTCTGCACCGACGTGGTCTGCAGCGCAACCGTGGCGGAATCCGAACTCGAGCCGCCGGCAGTCTGTGCCTTGTGGAAGGTGATCGAGCGAACCGAGCTCATCTGCTTCTGGAAGGCCGAGTAGCCGCCGAGCTGGCTTCGGAGGTTCGGGCCGGCGAGCGCCCATGCGTCCGAGTAACGATGAGCCGCCGCGGCTTCGTAGAACGACTGCACCGCGCTGGTTGGTGACGGGGCGCCGGATCCGGGACTCGGGGCGGCGCCGGCACCGCCGCTGGCGCTCGAAGGCGTAGTGGCCGTTGACGTCGGCGACGTCGGCGACGTCGAGGACGTCGAGCTCGACGTAGTCGGCGTCGAGACCGTCGGAGTGCTCGACGCAGGCGTGGTTGTGCCGCTCGCGCGAGAGCGGCCAGAAGAGCTCTTGCCGGCCGCATGCGTCTTGGTGGCAGACCCGGAGCCGGACTTGTGCTGCTTGGCCGTGCCGCCGGAGGAGTTGCTCGATCCGCCACCCGAGAGCAGCACCGCGAGCAGCACGCCGATCGCCAGCGCGGCGAGCAGGAGCAACACGGGCACGATCCCGGTCGACCGGCGAGGCGGTCGGCTCGGCGGAGGGACAGCGCGAGCTCGGCTCGGTGCGGGTACAGCGCGAGCTTGGCTCGGTGCGGGTACAGCGCGAGCTTGGCTCGGTGCAGGTACAGCACCAGCTCGGCCCGAAGACGCCGGTCGCGCCCGGGGGGCCGGCTGGGTCGCGCCTGGGGCGAGCGCCTCCCGCAGGCGGCCGACGAGCTCGCCGGGCGTGGCCGGACGGTCTCTCGGATCTGCGGACATGCCTCGCTTCAGGATGGCGGCGGCCGCCGGGGGAGCCTGCGGCCAGAGGTCGCGCAGATCGGGCGGAGCCTGGGTGGAGATCGCGTGGGCGAGGGCGAGCGGATTGGACTCAGGGCGAGCCTTCGTACCGCCGAGCATCTCGAAGGCGACCGCCGCGAGCGCGTACACGTCCATGCCCGGAGCCGGCGAGCCGCCCTCGAGCTGCTCGGGCGCCATGTAGCTGAAGCTGCCCACCACCGCGCCGGAACTGGTGATGCGGGTCCGGTCGGCGACGTCGGCCACGCCGAGATCGGCGAGCTTCACAGCACCCTCGTGGCCGAGCAGGATGTTGGCCGGCTTGACGTCGCGGTGCACGATTCCACGCGCGTGAATCGCATCCAGGGCAGCGGCGACACCTCCGAGAACCCGCAGGGCCTCGTTCGGGCGCATCCGGCCTCTGGCTCGCAAGACGTCGGACAGCGTCTCGCCCTCGACGTACTCCATGACGATCACGACGTCGCCGTCGTCCGTTGTCTCGGCGTCGTAGACGGAAACGAGATTGGGGTGATTGAGTGAGGCGCCGACCAGCGCCTCGCGCTTGAGCCGCAGCGAGCCCTGCGGATCGCCGGTGCCGTACACGCGCTTGAGCGCGACCTCACGGCCCAGGAGCGTGTCCTCGGCAAGCGTCACCGTGGCCATGCCGCCGGCGCCGAGGCGTTCGATCTCGCGATATCGAGGGGCTTGATCGGTGGTTTCCATCCAGGCTCCCCCTACCCAGGCCGGGCGCCCGCAACTCGCCCGATCACGATCGCGAGACAGCGAGGCCAGGGCATGTGACAACGGCTCATCAGCTAAACGGGTATTGTTGTTAGCGCAACTATGCCTCGCCTGAGCATCATCATCGGCTCCACGCGTCCCGGCCGCGCCGGGCTCCCGATCGCAGATTGGTTCACCGACCGCGCCCGCGGGCACGGCGGCTTCGAGGTCGACGTCGTCGACCTCGCCGAACTCAACCTGCCGATGCTCGACGAGCCGAATCACCCCCGTCTGCGCCAGTACACCCACCAGCACACCAAGGACTGGAGCGCACGCGTGGCGGGATCCGACGCGTTCGTGATCGTCACGCCGGAGTACAACCACGGCTATTCGCCGGCGGTCAAGAACGCGATCGACTATCTGCATCACGAGTGGCACTACAAACCGGTCGGCTTTGTCTCCTACGGGGGCGTCGCCGCCGGCACCCGGGCGATGCAGCAGCTCAAGCAGGTCGTGACGGCGCTGAGGATGCTGCCGCTGACCGACGCGGTGAACATCCCGTTCCACACGCAGTTCCTCGACGACGACGGCCGCGTCCAGGCCAACGAGGTGATGGAGCAGGCGGCCGACGTGATGCTCGACGAGTTGGTGCGCGTCGCGGCGGCGCTGCGTCCGTTGCGCGAGTCGATCGAGCAGCCCGCCTGAGCCGGCGGCCGAGACGGTTGCTCAAGCTCGGCGCGATCCCTTAGCGTTGCGCGCGTAACCGATCTCGGAGGTCGACCGATGCCGCGCACGCATCACCTGCCGGATGAACGAGTCCATTTCACGTGGGACACGGGCAACGAGCCCGTCCTCGGCATCGACTCCGGCGATACCGTCGTGGTCTGGACGCGCGACGTCTCAGACAACCAGATCGGACCCGATTCCGACGTGAGCGTGATCGCGAGCCTCGACTGGGACCGCGTCTATCCGCTCGCAGGGCCGATCGCCGTCCACGGCGCGCAGCCGGGCGACACGCTCGCGATCGAGATCCTCGACATCCACCCCCAGGGCTGGGGCTGGACCGCGATCCTCCCGGGGCTGGGGCTGCTGCCCGACGACTTTCCCGACGCCTACCTGCGGGTCTTCGACCTCTCGCACGGCGACGTCGCATACCTGCGCGACGACATCGTGATCCCGCTGGAACCGTTCTTCGGAACGATGGGCGTCTGCCCCGCCGACGCATCGGCACTGCCGGTGATGCCACCCGGAAGGTTCGGCGGCAACATGGACACCCGCCAGCTCGTCCGCGGCGCCACGCTGTATCTGCCGGTTGAAGTCGAGCAGGCCCTGTTCTCGTGCGGCGATGCGCACGGCGCGCAGGGAGATGGTGAGGTGTGCGTCACCGGCCTAGAGGCGCCGATGTTCGCGTCCCTGCGGTTCTCCCTGTACAAGGGACACTCGATCCCGTCGCCTCAATTCAGGACTCCCGCGCCGCTGACCCGGCGCGTCGACTCGGCGCCGTTCTACGGAACGACCGGCGTCGGCGGGGATCTGTACGTCGCTGCGCAGGACGCCATCCGCGCGATGGTCGATCACCTCGCGTCGAATTACGACCTCGGACGCGAGGACGCCTACCTGCTGTGCAGCCTCGCGGTCGATCTCAAGATCTCCGAGATCGTCGACGCCGGCCAGTACATCGTCAGCGCACTGCTGCCCGAGGCGGTTTTCGCCCACTGAGAGCGATCGTTGAGCCCAGCACCGGCACGTCGGTGATCACCTCATAGCCGTCGTCGGTGATCAGCACGTTGTCCTCGATGCGGATCCCGCCGAAGCCGAGCATGCGGTCGACGAGATCCCAGTCGACCTCGTCGCGGTGCCGGCGTCGCCGCTCGGGATCCTGGAGGATCGCGGGCACGAAGTAGAGCCCCGGCTCGACCGTGACGACCATGCCGGGCTCGAGCGGCAGGTCGATGCGAAGGTGCGGGAAGGGCGGGGGATCGTCGCGGCGCTCGGGAAGCATTCCGCCCGCGTCGCGGACGCCGAGCCCAACGAGGTGGCCGACGCCGTGCGGGAAGAACATCCACAGTGCGCCGCTCTCGACGAGCGACTCGGGTACGCCACGCAGGATCCCCGCCGATGTCAGACCTTCGGCGATGACCAGGGCAGCGGTAAGGTGCACGTCGCGCCATTCGGTGCCGGGGCCGCATCGCTCGATCGACGCCAGCTCGGCGGCGCGGACGACGCCGTGAAGCTCGGCCTGCTGCTCTGATCCGAACCGGCCGTCAACGGGGTACGTGCGCGTGATGTCGCTCGCGTAGCAGCGAAACTCGGCCCCCGCGTCGATCAGCACCAGCTCGCCGCTGCGCAGGACGCGAGCGGTGGGCGCGAAATGGAGCACCGCGGAGTTGGTCCCGCTGCCGACGATCGTGTCGTACGCCATCGCATCCCCGCCCGCGCGAAACGCCGCCGTCTCGAGCTCGATCTGCACCTCTCGCTCGGTGACTCCGTCACGCAGGAAGGGGACGGCGGCCGCGAACGCCGCCTGCGACGCCAACGCGGCGATGCGCATGCGCTCGAGCTCCACCGGGTCCTTGGGCCTGCGGACGCGGTCCAGCCCCGCACGGAGGTCCGCGACGAGCGTGGCATCGGGCCGGGCCTCGGGCGCCGCCGCGCCCAGCCAGATCATGGGGCGAGCCGAGCGCGCGGCCAGCCACTCGGCCAGCGCGTCGGTAGTCAGCCCCTGCTGTGCCTGTGCCGGCGCACCCGACCACAGCCGGTCGTCCTCGGTGATCGGCGTGACGAAATCAAACCAGCCCTCCGCGGGATCGAACGCGAGGACGCCGCCCGGCAGATTCCGGTCGGTGAGGTAGAAGTACTCCGAGTGCGCGTAGAACGGGTAGGTGAGATCGCCACGACCGGGCACGGTGATCGGTTCGCCCGCGCCAATCAGCACGACCTCGTCGGTCAAGCCCCACTGACTGGCGGCCGCGCGGCGTCGGCGCTCGAGTTGCTGCTCCATCTCCGGACTCTCGGCAGTCGTTCCCAAGCTGCGCAGTCTAAGAGCGACACCCGGTCGGCTGCCACGACCGGCACGCCTGGCAGCCGCGAAGGTGGGCGCGAGTCTCCGCAGTGCGACGCCGCCTGCGGTCCCTGCCGCTGAGGATCGCGCGCACGGACTCACATCGAATCTCGCGAGCGCTGCGGTCGGCGCGGACCCGCGCTCGCGCCTGATCAAGCACAGGAGTTCGTAAGACCGGCTCTGGTCGGCATTAGGATGCGCGCGTGTCGACTGACGCTCGCGACCTGCGCTCGGCTGCGCTACTCGGCCTTGGCGGCGGACTGCGCTCGTTCGCGTCCCCGGTCGCCCTGGCCGCACACGGGCTCGGGCCGCTCGCCGGCTCGGCGCGGTATATCGCCTACGGCGGCGCCGTCGGCGAGGTGATCGCCGACAAGCTGCCGCAGATGCCCAGCCGCTGGTCGGCCCGCGGCTTGAGTCTGCGGCTGGGCTTCTCGAGCATCGGCGGCCACGAGCTTGCCGGCTGGCCCGGTGCCGGCGTCGCCGGCGCTGCGGCGCTGGCGTCGGCGTTCGCAGGGTCACACCTGCGGGTCATGGTCCGCGGCCGCGAGGCTCAGTTCGCGGCGGCAGTGTTCGAGGACTCGCTGAGCTACGCGCTGGTGTTCGCGGCGATGCGGGGCCGGGACTAGCGTCCGCCCGCGCGACGCACGAGCGCGTCCCGTTCGCCCTGCGCAGGCCACGGCGGTTCGCCCGCCTGCGTGGTTGGCCCTCGCGTGGGCGGTGCTCGAGGTCGCGGGGATCGCGACATGAACCCGTTCGTCGCCCAGCGTCCACTTCAGCAGCTCGCGTGGATCAAACCGTCTGACCAGCGATCCGCCGCCGAGCGGTCGCATCGCGATCACGCCGAGGTCGAGCTCGGCCGCGAGCGGCAGGATCCCCCGCTCGGCATCGCGTTCGAGGGGGTTGTAGGGCACCTGGATCGCGTCGATGCGCCCGGTGCGCATCACCTCCTCGAGCTCGTCGAATGCGCCGGCCGCGTAGTGCGTGGCGCCGAGAAACCCGATCCGCCCCGCATCGCGCTCTTCCTCGAGCCAGTCCAGATGCTCTCGCCACGCGACAAGGTTGTGCACCTGCTCGAGGTCTACGTGGCCGCCGAAATACTCGAGCTGGGCGTTGAACTGGCTTCTTGCCTCGCTCATCGAGCTCGTCCAGATCTTCGTCGCCACCACCGCATCGTCCCGGCGATCGGCGAGCGCACGGCCCAGCACCTCCTCGGCGCGCCCGTACATCGGCGAGGAATCGAAGAACCGGGTGCCACCGTCCCACACGGCCTCGACGACCTCGCGCGCCGGGCCCTCGCCGCCGCGGCCCACGTCAAACGTCTGCCACGTGCCGAGGCCGATGACCGGCACCTCCCACTCCGTGCGTCCGAACCGGCGTCGCTCCATCGCACTCAACTATCCCATGTAGATTCGCCAGATGAGCTTCAGCGTGGCGGCCGAGGACTACGACCGGTTCATGGGGCGATACTCGGTTCCGCTGGCCGAGCGGTTCGCCAACTTCGCCGGCGTGGCGACCGGCGGCACGGCGCTCGACGTCGGCTGCGGCCCGGGCGCGCTGACCCGGGAGCTCGTCAATCGGCTGGGTCCGGACGCGGTCACCGCGGTCGACCCGTCGGAGTCGTTTGTCGCCGCGGCCAAGGAGCGGTTGCCGGGCGTGACCGTGCAGCGGGCCGCCGCGGAGAACCTGCCGTTCGCCGATGGGCGATTCGACGCCGCGCTGGCACAGCTTGTCGTTCACTTCATGTCGGACCCGGCCGCCGGGCTGCGGGAGATGCGCCGCGTGACCCGCCCCGGCGGAACGGTCGCCGCATGCGTGTGGGACCACGCCGGCGGTCGCGGGCCGCTGAGCCCGTTATGGGACGCCGCGCGCGAGCTCGACAGCGGCGTCGAGGGCGAGTCGTTCCTTGCCGGCGCGCGCCACGGCCACCTCGCCGAGCTGTTCGAGGCAGCCGGGCTTCACGTGATCTATGACGGCGTCCTCGAGGTCGGGGTGCAGCACCCGACGTTCGAGGAGTGGTGGGAGCCGTTCACGCTCGGCGTTGGCCCCGCCGGTGGCTACATCATGGGCCTCGATCCAGAGCGGCGAGAGCAGCTGAGGGCACGCTGCAGGGAGCGGCTGCCGCAGGCCCCGTTCACGGTGTCCGCGCGCGCGTGGTCCACTCGCGCGCTCGTCTAACGAGCGGGGCGGCGTTGCACCGGCACCGTGGTGGCGCCAACGTGATCGTCGAGCCAACCGGTTACGGGCGCCGCCGCGCGCCACGTCCGGCTCACGAACCGCAGCCCGTCACCACGACTGATTCCGTGTTCGGAGCTCATCGTCGCGCCGAGTGAGAGGCTCTTGCGACGCAGCAGCGCGATCTGCTCGTGGTCCTTCGAATAGCCGCGCGGCGCCGTGGCGAGACTCTGTCCCCACACTTCGAGGCCTGCCTTCTCGGCCTTGGCGATCAGCTTGCTCAGCTCGGCTGCGCCCGGGCCGGCGGCGATCGCCTCGCGGTAGCGATCGAGCTGATCGCGCGCCATCACGTGGTAGCCGCTGCCGGCCACCAAGCCTCTGGACGAGATCGACGCGTACAACCCCTGAGCGGCAATCTCGGTGTCGCGCAGCACGCCGTAGGTGTTGGTCTTGTACGGAGACTTGTCGGGGGAAAAGCGGATGTCGCGGTTCTGGCGAAACATCTTCACCTCGCCGCCGAACCGCTCCCGCAGCTCGGTCAACAATGCCTCCATCTGGCCGCGGACCTCGTCCTCGAAGAACTGACGGTGGGCCGCGAAGTACTCCTTGCTGTTGTCGCCCTCCAGCCCCGTAAACCATGCGTGCACCTCCGGGCTGAAGCCGTCGAAGCGCGTCATCGCGACGGTGCGAGCACCAGCGGCTCGACGGCGCCGGGCCCGGGCAGCGCCCGCACGTCCCTCGCCCCCATCGGCTCACCGCACTCCGAGCACACCACGGTGGCCTGCGACACGTGCCCGCAACCCTTATGAATCAGCTCCATCGGCGGGCCGTCGGGGGCCGCGTAGCGGTCGCCCCACTGACGCATCGCCGTGATCACGGGCCACAGGTCGCGTCCCTTATCGGTCAGCCGGTAGTCGAACCGGGGCGGATGCTCGCTGTAGGCGACCTTGACCAGGACACCCGCCGATACCAGGCGCGCGAGCCGCTGATTGAGGACGTTGCGCGAGATCCCGAGGCGTTCCTGCATCTCGTCGAAGCGCGCGACGCCGAGGAACACGTCGCGAATGATCAGCAGTGACCACCACTCGCCGACGATCTCGAGGCACTGCGCGACCGAGCAATGCATGTCGGAAAAGCTCTTGCGTTCCATTGAGATCCACGATAGTGAGTTGCATGACAGAACGCAATCCTGTAGCCTCCGTTCTGTCATAGAACTCTTGTCCGAGGTCGGAGGTGGGCCATGCAAATGGAGCTCAACGATCACCGCGTCGTCGAAGTCCGCCCCCTCGAGCGTCGCGATCGCGAAGGACTAGCCGACGCGATCAGCCGGTTGTCGCCGCAGACCCGCTACCTGCGGTTCGCCAACGCGAAGCCGCGCATGAGCCCTCGCGAGCTCGACTTCCTCGTCGACGTGGGCCGCCGCGAACACCGCGCGCTGCTCGCCGTCGACCCGGCGACGAACTGGGGCGTCGCGGTCGTCCGCTACGTCCAGCTCCAAGCCGAGCCGGCTGTCGCCGAGATCGCGGCGACGGTATCGGATGACTGGCAGGGGGCTGGGCTCGGCACCAAGATGGTGGTGGCGCTCATCGAGCAGGCCCGCGACGACGGGTTCTCGGCCTTGCGAGCCAGCGTGCTGGCGACCAACAAGCGCTCGATCGCGATGCTGTTGCACACCGGCTTCGCTGCGCTGCGCGGCAGCGGCACTCTGCGCGAGTACGAGCTGCCGCTGTAGCGCGCACGCACGCGAACCCACTCAGTGGCCTAATCCCTGCCGCTGCGGGGTAGTTTCGGTCGCGTGAACAGCAGCGTTCTCGCGATCGCCACGGTCCCGCTCGTCACCGGCGTGATCGGCTACGTGACGAACTGGACCGGCGTGCTGATGCTGTTCTATCCCGTCCAGTTCAAGGGCATCCGCGCGCCGTGGCTTCGCAGGGTCGCGCGCAGGCTGCCCTACAAGGTGCGCCAGATGCCCGGGCTGATGATCGGCGGCATCGGGTGGCAGGGGATCGTCCCGTCGCGCGCAGCGAAGATGGGCAGCCTCGCGGTCGACAGCGGCATCGCGAAGCTCGGGACTCCGAGCGAGTTCTTCAAGCAGCTGGGCCCCGAGGACATCGCCGAGCAGATCGTCGCGAGCACCAAGGGAGACATCCGCGGCACGGTCGAAACGATCCTGCAGCGCGAGCAACCGACGCTGTGGGGCGGACTGCCCGCGCCCGTCAAGGAGCTCGTCTATCAGCGTGTCGAGGCCCAGCTGCCGGACATCGTCCGCAACGTCACCAACCAAGTGGCCGAGCACATCGACGCCCTCGTTGATGTGAAGCTGATGGTGGTCAAGCGCTTCGATCCCGACCTCGCCAACCGCGTGTTTCTCGAGATGGGGCGCCGCGAGCTCAAGTTCATCCAGAACTTCGGGTTCTTCTTCGGGTTCGCGCTCGGGATCCCCGTCGCTGCGCTGGTGTACTTCATCGACGCGTGGTGGCTGCTGCCGATCCTCGGCGTGCTGATCGGCTACGTCACCAACTGGGTGGCTCTGTGGATGATCTACGAGCCCGCCGAGCCCGAGCGGGTCGGGCCGTTTCGTCTCCAGGGTCTGTTCATCCGCCGTCAGCCCGAGGTGTCCGACGTATACGCGGGGATCGTCGCCGACGAGATCCTGACCGTGTCCGAGTTCGGCCAGGAGCTCCTGCACGGCCCACAGTCGGACCGCACGCGGGCGCTGATCGAGTCGGCGATGCGCCCCGCGATCGACCGGGCGCTCGGACCGGCACGGGCACCGGTCCGGGTCGCGATCGGGTCTCGTGACTACGAGGCGATCCGTGAGTCGTTCGCCGCAGAGCCGGTGGACTCGATGATGACCCCGCTGTCGGATCCGGAGTTCAGCCGCAGGCAGGCGGACACGATGCGCAAGCTGATCGCCGAGCGTATGCGTGCAATGTCGCCGCACGACTTCGGGGAGATGCTCCGAACCGCGACCCGGGAGGACGAGTGGCTGCTCCTGCTGCACGGCGCGGTACTAGGCTTGGCCGGCGGACTCCTGCACGTGGCTCTGTTCGGATGACTTCGAAGCGACCACCGCTCCCCGGCTCCGGCGCCGTCGATGCGGCGACCGGGATTGCGCGCGGCGCCGCGCGGACGTGGGTGCAGACGATGGTGTGGGGCACCCGGACGTCGCTGCGGGCGGCGAGGGGCCTGAAGGTTGCGGCCACCGACCGCGACGCCGCGGTCGAGCTCGTACACGGTGCTGCCACCGGTGTGCGCGGCCGCGCGCGCGACTTCCTCGGCGTCGCAGATCTTGACGAGCGGATCGGCAAGCTCGGGTCGGGAACCGAGGAGACCGATCATCGCGGGCACAACGGCACGGTCCCCGACAACGTCCTGCGAACACGGGGCGCACAGCTGCTGCGAGAGTCGGCGGACGTCGCTTCGCAGGATGGCGCCCACCCCGCACACGCGCGCGTGCTCGACGAGCTCGCGCCCGATGAAGCACGGATCCTGAGGCTGCTCGCCGTGGACGGTCCGCAGCCGGTCGTTGATGTCTGTGCCGTGAACCTGCTCGGCGCTGGCTCGCACCCGATCGCCTCCAACCTCACCATGGTCGGGCGAGAAGCCGGGTGCCGGCACCGCGACCGCGGCGCCACCTACCTGAACAACATCGAGCGCCTCGGCCTCATCCGGTTCTCGGACGGACCGCTCGAGGAGCTGAGCAAGTATCAGGTGCTCGAGGCCCAGCCCGAGGTGCTCGACAGCATCAAGCAGGCAGGCCGCGCCAAGTCGGTGCACCGCAGCGTTCGCCTGACGCCGTTCGGCACCGACTTCTGCGCCACCTGCCTGCCGCTCGACTTCACTGGGGACTCTGGCCGCTCCAGTACGCGCTGAACCCGTCCTGCGAGTTGGTGAGACGTCGCACGAACGTGGTCAACTCGATCGCGCGATGCGCCGGGCCCGTGTCGATCACCGCGAGGTTGCCCTGGTTGGAGCTGTAAAGCAACCGCGCGCCGTGCCACTGAAGCGTCACCCATCGCGCGCAGCCCCCGAACGACCCATGCTCGCTGTGGACCGGGGTCGCCTGGTGCGCGCCCGACCGCAGCACGTACACCGTCTCGGTCCCGAC
>DASYFZ010000402.1:0-6893 GCA_036000295.1 Solirubrobacteraceae bacterium | reverse complement strand
GAAGATGATGCTGTTCGTGACCTTCTTCATCTGGATCCGTGCGACGCTTCCGCGGCTTCGCTATGACCAGCTGATGTCGTTCGGGTGGAAAGTGCTGCTTCCGCTCGCGACCCTGAACATCCTGGTGACCGCGATCTTCGTGGCCACGTGATCCCACTGGACACATGACCCCTTACGACCCCAGCGCAGACGTAATCGAGGTAATCCGCAGCCCGGGCGTCGGCCCTGTGGCCGGCGCCTACCGCACCTTCGGCGAGACGCTGCGCGGCCTCAAGACGACGTTCGCGCGGATCGTCGAGGGCCCCTCGACGATCCAGTACCCCGAGGAGAAGACGCCCGTCTATCCGCGTTTCCGCGGGCGCCACAAGCTGCACCGCTTCGAGGACACTGGGCTGGAGAAGTGCGTGGGCTGCTCGCTGTGCGCCGCCGCCTGCCCGGCCGACTGCATCCGCGTCGTCGCGGCCGAGAACACGCCCGAGAACCGCATCTCGGCCGGCGAACGCTATGCGGCCGTCTACGAGATCAACCTGAGCCGCTGCATCTTCTGCGGCTACTGCGAGGTGGCGTGCCCGTTCGACGCGATCACCATGGGCCACGACTACGAGCTGTCGGACTACACGCGCTCGGACCTGATCTTCACCAAGGAGATGCTGCTGGACGAGGCGATCGAGCGCACGCCGCTGAGGCAGGAGGGCGAGTGAGCGCCGTCCTCTTCTTCATCGCCGCGATCGGCGCGATCGCCGGAGCGATCGGCGTGGTCACGGTGCGCAACCCGTTCTACAGCGTCCTCTCACTCGTCGTGCACCTGATCAGTCTCGCGGTCCTGTTCCTGTTGCTGCGCGCCGAGTTCGTGGCCGCGGCGCAGGTCGTCGTGTACGCGGGCGCCGTGATGGTGCTCTACGTGTTCGTGGTCGCCTACGTCGGCGGCGGCGAGCAGATGCTCGGCGGCGCGGTGCTGCGCGTGCTCGGCCCGGTGTTCGCGCTGGCGCTGGCGATCGAGCTGTGCATCGCGACGCTCGGCTCCGCTCTGAAAGGCGTCTCCGAGAAGGGCGCTCCGTATCACACGGGGTTCGGAACGCCCGCACACATTGGGAGCTTGTTCCTGACCAAGTACCTGTTCCCGTTCGAGGTCGCCTCGATCCTCTTGCTTGTCGCGGCCGTCGGCGCGGTCGTGCTCGCCCGTCGCCGCCGCGGCCTCGAGGGGCCCGACGAGCAGCTCGACCTGCGAATCTACGCTCCGCGCCCGGCCTACACGGGCACGATGGCCGAGGCCGCCGGAACGCGGATCATCGAGACCGTGCCCGAGCCGGAGCGTGTCGGCGAGGCCAGCCCTCATGAGGGTGGTTGGTAAGTGGCCATCGGCTGGTACCTCAGCGTCTCGGCGATCATCTTCTGCATCGGCTCGGCGGGCGTCCTGACGCACCGTAACCCGCTCGTGATCCTGCTGTGCCTCGAGCTGATGCTCAACGCCGCCAACCTCGCGCTGGTCGCGTTCTCGCGCATGTGGGGCGGCGAGGACGGGCAGGTGTTCGCGCTGATCGTGATGGTTGTGGCGGCCTGTGAGGTGACCGTGGGGCTCGGCCTGATCGTCGCCATCTATCGCCGCCACATGCCCATCGACGTAGACGAGCTCAACGAGCTACAGGGGTAGCAGTGGTACCTCCCGGAAATGCGCCGGCATTCGAGTGGCCCCTGGCGGCGCTGAGCAGCGTCCTCGTCACCTCGCGCAGCGCTGCTGCGCTTCGGCTCCTGCGTCCTTGCCCAGCATCCGCCAGTGACCCCTCTCGGTGCCGCCGCACTCCCAGGAGGCACCACTAGTGGCCACGACCACATTCGGTTGGTTGATCCTGCTGTGCCCGCTCATCGGGATGACGGTCATCGGCCTGCTGTTCAACCGCTTGCCGGGCCGCAGCGCCGGCTGGATCGCGACCACCGCGATCGGGCTGTCGTTCGCGTTCGCCGTCGCGACGTTGCTCTCGCTGCTGAGCCACAGCCCCGACCACCGCGAGCTCACGTCGTCGCTGTGGAACTACGACGTCAGCGTTGGAGTCGACGCGAAGCTGTCGATCCTCGTCGACCCGCTGTCGGTGTTCATGGCGCTGATCGTCTCGGGCGTCTCGACGCTGATCCACCTCTACTCGGTGTCGTACATGACCTCCGACCGCGGCCGATCGCGGTACTTCTCCTACCTGAACTACTTCGTGCTGTCGATGCTGCTGCTGATCCTTGCCGGCAACTTCGTGCTGTTGATCGTCGGCTGGGCGTTCGTCGGTGCCGCGTCCTACCTGCTGATCTCCTTCTGGTACCGGCGCACGACCGCCACACGCGCGGGCCTCAAGGCGTTCGTGATCAACGTCGTCGGCGACGTCGGACTGGTGCTCGGGACGTTCTTCATCTTCAAGCACACCGGCTCGGTCGACTTCGTCAAGACCTTCCACGAGGCCCCGCAGGTCTTCACCCACAACAGCACCGACATCACCGTCGCCTGCCTGCTGTTGCTCGTCGGGGCATTCGCGAAGTCCGCCCAGGTGCCGCTGCACACATGGCTTCCTGACGCCATGGAGGGCCCGACCCCGGTCTCCGCACTGATCCACGCCGCCACCATGGTCACCGCCGGCGTCTACCTGATCGCGCGCATGCACCCGCTGTTCGAGCAGTCCACGACGGCCGCCGACGTCGGCGCGATCGGGGGCTGTCTGACGCTGCTGATCGCCGCCACCGTGGGCCTCGTCCAAACCGACATCAAGCGCGTGATCGCCTACTCGACGATGTCCCAGATCGGCTACATGATCATGGGCGTCTCGGTCGGCGCCTACTCCGCGGGGCTCTTCCACCTGATGACGCACGCGTTCTTCAAGGCGCTGCTGTTCATGGGCGCCGGGTCGATCATCGGCGCGATGGCCGGCAACCAGTCGCTCGACAGGATGGGCGGCTTTCGCAAGGCACTGCCGTTCACGTTTGTCGCATTTGTGATTGGCGGCCTGGCCCTGTCGGGCCTGCCGCCGTTTTCGGGCTGGCTGTCAAAGGACGACATCATCGCCTTCACCGACCACCGCGGCGGGGCCTTTGTGGCGCTCGGGATCGCCGCATACGTCGGCGCACTGCTGACCGCGATCTACACGTTCCGGATGATCTTCCGGGCGTTCTTCGGCGATCCGGTGCCGGAGGCCGTCGAGCTCGAGCACGGCCACCTCGCGCACGCCGAGGTTCCGACCAATCCGATGACCGGCGAGGTGGAGGACACCGACGTCGGCTTCCCCGGCCCCGGGCACTTCATCGCCGAGCGCGAGATCCCGATGAAGGTCGCGATGGGGACGCTGATGGTGCTGGCGGTGATTGCCGGCGTGCTGCAGATCCCGGGCGTCGACGACGTCGTCACCAAGTTCCTCGCGCCGACGTTTGCCGACTCCAAGTTCGCCCACGTCGAGCCGTCGACCGGATCGGCGTGGTTGGGGCTGATCGTCGGTGCCGGGATCGCGGTCGCCGGCATCGCGATCGCCTACCGGATCTGGGTCGTCGCCCCGGGCACGTCGACCCGGGTGCGCGAGCGCGTGCCGGCCGTCTACAGCTTCCTTTGGCACAAGTGGTACTTCGATGAGCTGATCGACTTCCTGATCGTGCGCCCGACGCTCTGGGCAGGTCGGTTCACGCAGAACGTGCTCGAGCGGGTCGTGATCACCGGCGCCGTGACCGACGGGACCACGGGCCTGGTGCGTGCCGGCTCGGCCGCCGTGCGTCGCGGCCAGACCGGCTTCCTGCGCTACTACGCAGCCGTGATGGTCGTGTGCATCTCGGGCGTCGCCCTCTACTTCCTGATCTCCGCGACATGACGCTCTCGATCCTCATCTGGCTGCCACTGGCGATCGCGCTGATCGGCTCGGTCGTCCCGCGCCCGATCGTGGGCCGGTTCGTCGCGGGCGCGAGCCTGGTCACGCTAGGCGTCGCGATCTCGTTCCTGGTGCGCTTCAAGCTCGGGCACCCCGGCCTGCAGTTCGTCACCGACAAGGTCTGGATCTCGGCCCTCGGGATCCATTACAAGCTCGGGCTCGACGGCCTCAACGTCGCCCTCGTCGTCCTGACAACGGTCCTGTTCAGTGCCGCGCTCGTGTACGCGTCGTTCCGTGAGTGGGACCGGCCGCGCGTCTTCTACTTCCACTTCGGCCTGGCCGAGGCCGCCGTGCTCGGAGCGTTCTGCGCCCAGGATCTGGCGCTGTTCGTGGCGTTCTTTGACCTGATGCTGATCCCGTTCTACTTCCTGACCGGCATCTGGGGCACCGGCGACCGCGTGCGCGCCACGACCAAGCTCGTGATCTACACGCTGGTCGGCTCGTTCTTCATGCTGGCCGCGGCGATCGCGACGGGCGCGCTGGCCGCCTCCCAGCACCACACCGACCTCAACTTCACGTTCTCGGCGCTCCAGCAGCTACCGCTGTCGCACGGTTCGCAGGAATGGATCTTCCTGTGCTTCGCGGTCGCGTTCCTGGTGAAGATGCCGCTCGTCCCGTTCCACGGCTGGCTGGCGGACGGCTACAAGGCGATGCCGATCCCGGCCGTCGCGGTGTTCTCCGCGATCCTGTCGAAGGTCGCCGCCTACGGCTTCTTGCGGATCGTGCTGCCGCTGTTCCCGTATGCCTCGCACCACTACCAGACGCTGATGCTCGTGATCGCGCTGGTCTCGATCCTGTGGGCGACGGCGCTGGCGTTCACCACGCCCGACGCCCGGCTTGTGGTGGCCTACTCGAGCGTCGCGCAGCTGGCGTTCATCACGCTCGGGATCTTCTCGCTGCGCCCCGAGGGCGCCCAGGGCGCGCTGCTGCAGATGGTCAACCACGCGCTGGTCACAGCGCCCGCGTTCTTCATCGTCGCCGCGCTGGCCGCTCGCTGCGGAGGCTCCGAGAAGCTGCGCGACATGGGCGGCCTTGCGTTCCGCGCGCCGGTGCTCGCCTCGCTGTTCTTGATCGTCGCGCTCGCCTGGCTGGCGATGCCCGGCTCCTCGAACTTCGTCGGCGAGTTCATGATCCTGCTCGGGGTGTTCAAGTCCAAGCTCGCCATATCGGTGATCGCGTTCGCCGGAGTCGTGGGCGCCGCCGTCT
This sequence comes from Solirubrobacteraceae bacterium, assembly GCA_036000295.1. Lineage (GTDB taxonomy): Bacteria > Actinomycetota > Thermoleophilia > Solirubrobacterales > Solirubrobacteraceae > Palsa-465. Next base: position 1,800 of record DASYFZ010000402.1, on the reverse strand, counting down.
ACGCCCTACGGCTGTTCATCACGTCGATGCACAACCGCCTCGGCCCCAACGAAAACTCTCGCGAGATCGGGCTCGCCGATGCCCTCGCGATCGTCCCGTTCGTTCTCGTGATCCTGGTGCTCGCCTTCTATCCGCAGTTTTTGCTCAAGCGGTCTGAGCCGACCGTCACGTCCTCCCAGAACCCGTACGTGACAACGGTGGCCTCACGATGATCGCGCTCGCTGCCGCAGCCCACATCAAGGGCCCGCACATCGACTGGGCGGCGCTGTCGCCGATCCTGGCGCCGGCCGCGGCCGGCCTCGTGCTGCTGCTGACCGGCCTGGTACGCAGCACCGTGGTCCGCGTGCGCGTGGTTCCGGTCCTGGCGATCGTGGGATTCGCGGCGATGCTCGGATGCGCGATCTGGCGCTTTGACCACCCCGGATCGATCGTCTCCGGCGCGCTGGCTATCGACAAGCTGTCGCTGACGCTCGACATGCTGTTTGCGGTAGCGGGGATCGCCACCGTGCTGCTGTCCTGGGGCGGCGTGGCCTCGCGCGACGCCGGCGAGGGCGAATATCACTCGTTGCTGCTGTTCAGCGCGATGGGCATGGCGGTGTTCGTGTCCTCCCAGAATCTGGTCACGCTGTTCGTCGGCATCGAGCTGCTTTCGATCCCGCTCTACATCCTGTGCGCCTCGGAGTCCCGGCGCGAGCACTCGCTGGAGTCCGGCCTCAAGTACCTGGTGATCGGATCGGTCGGCTCCGCAACGCTCGCCTACGGCCTGGCGCTGATCTACGGCGCAACGGGCTCGACGGACTTCTCGGGGATCGCATACGCGATTGCGCACGGCAAGCTCGGTGTCGGCATCGCCGGCGACCCGATGCTGCTCACCGGCCTGGGCCTCGCGATCGTGGGCTTCGCATTCAAGGCGTCGGTGGCGCCGTTTCACCAGTGGACGCCAGACGTCTACGAGGGCGCGCCGACGCCGATCACCGCGTTCATGGCGACGGCGACCAAGGCCGCCGCGCTGGGCGTGTTCATCCGCTTCTTCGACATGGCCGCGTTCGGCGTCCACGACAAGTGGGCGCCGCTGCTGGCCGCCGTAGCGGCGATCACGATGATCGTCGGCAACGTCGGCGCGCTCGGCCAGTCCTCGCTCAAGCGCATGCTCGGCTACTCGGGCGTCGCGCAGGCGGGGTACATGCTCGGCGGCGTGGTCGTCGGAACCCGGCTCGGGATCCAGGCCACGGTGCTGTACCTGCTCGTGTACCTGGCGATGAACTACTCCGCGTTCGCGGTGATCGTCGCCCAGGAGCGCGAGCTCGGCAGCAGCGACGTCGGCGGGGAGGGCGGCGACGACATCTCCGCGCTCGCGGGCCTGGGTGCGCGAAATCCGCTGCTCGCCTGGCCGATCACGATCTCGATGCTGGCGCTCGCCGGCATCCCCGCGACCGTCGGGTTCATCGGCAAGTTCCAGCTGATCCACGCGCTCGTCGACGGCAACTACACGTGGCTGGCGATCGTGCTCGTGATCGGCTCGATGATCTCGCTGGGCTACTACCTGCGAGTGGTCGCCGCCGTGTGGATGCGCTCGCCGGCGACGCAGCCGCTGGCCGTCGGCGCCGCCGGGACCTCCGGGCTTGCCCCGATCGCGGGCGGTTCACCCGAGGCCGACCCTCCCGCGGAGCCGGTCGACCCGTTCGCCATCCGCGCGATCATGTTCGTCGCGGTCGTGTTCTCCGCCGCGGTGATCTTCTTCGGGATCTTCCCCCAGCCGCTGTTCAACCTCGCGTCGCACGCGGCCCAGGGGTTCGGCTC
>DASYFZ010000373.1:0-3272 GCA_036000295.1 Solirubrobacteraceae bacterium | reverse complement strand
GCCCTCATCGCCGAGGCCGAGGCGTTCACAGGCGACGCGGCGCGCGCGCTCCAGGTCGCTCGGCAAGAGCTCGACAGGGGCGGCCGCCACCGCCCGCTGCTACAGCGCGCCTCCGGCATCGCGCTGGCGCGACTCAGTCGGCTCGACGAAGCCGACGAGCAGCTGCGGATCGCGCTGGGCGGCGCAATGGAGGCGGAAGCCGATTACGAGGTCGCCGCGACAATCGACGCGCTCGATTCGCTCGGCGCGGCGGGGCAGGACATGCTCATCGACCGCGACGAGATCGTGGAGCGGCTGAAGATCGAAAGACTGCCGGTCCTAGCACTGGCGCCCAACGCGCGGCCCTAGGGATCGGGGCCGGCGAGCCATCAGCAGGGCGGCGCCCGGCTCTTGCCCATCGCCCGATTTCCCCCTACACTCCCGGCGTCAGCCAATAGTCGTAGCCGCCCAAATGCGACGACGCCGCGCCACATACGCGGCGATCCGGGGCGGGGTCCGTGAGTGCTGATGCCCCGTGCACAGGGCACCGATGCCGTGTGCTATCTTTGCTGGTCGCGCTCTATGGGGCCGTCGCGACTCCTGGAGCGCATCCGTGCCTCCCTCTAGACCGCCCGAGGAGCCGCCGTCTTGGCAACTACTCACGCCCCCCGGACGCGCCGCAGCTTCGCGCGTCTGAACAAGGTCCTTGAAGTCCCCAACCTCATTGATATTCAGCGCAAGTCCTTCACTTGGCTGACCGACCCCGACGGGGGCGGTCTGCGCGAGACGATCGACGACATCTCGCCGATCGAGGACTACACCGGAAACCTCGCCGTGCAATTCGGCGACTTTGTCTTCGACGAGCCCGTCGCCAGCTTGGAGCAGTGCCGCGAGAAGGATCTGACCTACGCGCGCCCGCTGACCGTGACGGTCGCCTTCATCAACCGGGAAACCGGTGAGATCCGCGAGCAGTCTGTGTTCATGGGTGATTTCCCGTGGATGACCGAGCGCGGCACCTTCATCATCAACGGCACCGAGCGGGTCGTGGTGACTCAGCTCGTGCGTTCGCCGGGCGCCTACGTGATGGAGCCCAAGGATCGTGAGAAGCAGGTCTTCATCGCGAACCTGATGCCGGCCCGCGGCTCCTGGCTGGAGCTCGAGATCGACAAGAAGGGCCGTGTCTACGTCCGTATCGACCGCAAGCGCAAGCTTCCCGTGACGGTGCTGCTGCGGGCGATGGGCTACGCGTCCGACGAGGAGATCCTCAACCTCTTCGACAACTCGCTCTACATCCGCCTGACCCTCGACGCCGACCCCGAGATGGTCCGCAGCGAGGAGGGCGCGCTGATCGAGCTGTTCAAGAAGCAGCGCCCCGGTGAGCCGCCGTCGATCGACGCGGCCCGCTCGCTGCTGAACCAGCTGTTCTTCGACCCCAAGCGCTACGACCTCACGCGCGTGGGGCGCTACAAGCTCAACTCGCGTCTGGGCCTCGACATCGACCTCGAGACCCGCACGCTGACCCACGACGACATCATCGCCCTGGTCAAGGAGCTCGTCTCGCTGCCCAGGCTGCTCGGGATGCCCGAGGAGCCCGACAGCGAGGTCAAGGACTACGCCGCGGAGGCGCTGACGCTTCCGCGCGAGCCGATCGCCGACCACCTCGACGAGTACGAGCACTTCGGCAACCGCCGTCTGCGCACGGTCGGTGAGCTGATCCAGGAGGCGTTCCGGATCGGCCTCTACCGGATGGAGCGCGTCGTGCGCGAGCGCCTCACCACCGAGGACGCCGACACGATCACGCCGCAGACGATCGTCAACATCCGGCCGGTCGTGGCGGCGCTGAAGGAGTTCTTCGGCTCCAGCCAGCTGTCGCAGTTCATGGACCAGACCAACAGCCTCGCGGGCCTCAGGCACCGCCGCCGGCTGTCGGCACTGGGCGCCGGCGGTCTGACGCGCGAGCGCGCGCCGATCGAGGTGCGCGACGTGCACCCGACCCACTACGGCCGCATGTGCCCGATCGAGACGCCGGAAGGGCCGAACATCGGCCTGATCGGGTCGCTGTCCTCCTACGCGGAGGTGTCCGAGCACGGGTTCCTGACGACTCCGTACCGCGTCGTCAAGAACGGCAAGGTCACCGATGAGATCCTGCATCTCGACGCCACGCAGGAGGAGGAGCGGATCATCGCGCAGGCGAACACGCCGCTCGACGACAAGGGCAGCCTGGTCGGCGAGGAGATCCTCTGCCGTACCCAGGCAGGCCAGTACGTGACCGTCGCGCCGAATGAGGTCGACCTGATCGACGTCTCACCCGAGCAGATCTGGTCGGTGACGACGGCGATGATCCCGTTCCTCGAGCACGACGACGCCAACCGCGCCCTGATGGGCTCCAACATGCAGGCCCAGGCCGTGCCGCTGCTCGTCACCGACGCGCCGCTGATCGGCACCGGGATGGAGCGCCGCGCGGCGATCGACACCGGCGACGTGGTCGTTTCGACCGCCGCGGGAACGGTGTCCTACGTCGACGCCGAGCAGATCGTCGTCGACAAGAAGGACGGCGGCCAGGTCGAGTACGAGCTGCAGAAGTTCATGCGCTCGAACCAGGGCACGCTGATCCACCAGAAGCCGATCGTCGACGTTGGCGTCACCGTCGCCGACGGCGACGTGCTCGCCGACGGCTCCGCGACGGACTCCGGAGAAATGGCGCTGGGCAAGAACCTGCTCGTCGCCTTCATGTCCTGGGAGGGCTACAACTTCGAGGACGCGATCATCCTGTCCAAGCGCCTGGTGCAGGACGACGAGCTCACCTCGATCCACATCGAGGAGTACGAGGTCGACGCCCGTACCACCAAGCTGGGCGACGAGGAGATCACCCGTGATATCCCGAACCGCTCGGAGGAGTCGCTGCGCAACCTCGACGACCGCGGAATCGTCCGCATCGGCGCCGAGGTGTCATCCGGCGACCTGCTGGTCGGCAAGGTCACGCCCAAGGGCGAGACCGAGCTCACCGCCGAGGAGAAGCTGATCCGCGCGATCTTCAAGGAGAAGGCGCGCGAGGTCCGCGACACCTCGCTGAAGGTGCCGCACGGCGAGGGCGGCGTCGTGATCGACGTCAAGACCTTCAGCCGTGACGAGGGCGACGACCTGCCGCCGGGCGTCAACGACCTGGTGCGCGTGTTCGTGGCCAAGAAGCGCAAGATCGCCGAGGGCGACAAGCTCGCCGGCCGTCACGGCAACAAGGGCGTGATCTCGAAGATCGTCGACGTCCAGGACATGCCGTTCCTCGAGGACGGAAC
>DASYFZ010000368.1:0-9335 GCA_036000295.1 Solirubrobacteraceae bacterium | reverse complement strand
TGTGCTACGCCGTGTCGTCGCGCGAGCGCGTGACGTTGCTTCGCTCTTTTCGCCGCTCGACCCGGACGCCGGCGTGGCGGCCGGGAGCCGCCGTTCGATTTCGTCGGCGACCGCGCGGAGTTCGGAGACGGCGGCACGGGCAGCCCGCTGGGCCTGTTTGCCGGCGTTGTCGCTCACCCCGCTGAGCGCCTTCGCCGCTTGCTTGCGCAGGCCAACCCGTCGTAGTCGATCGAAAAGATCGGCGTCCTTCTTGGCCATGATCCTCCTCCTAGCGTTGCCGAGATTACGCGTCGCAAACCCTATCGCGGCGTAGAGGCGGCGCAACGTCGCTCACAGCGGACGCGCCACCCTGCGTGCCCACGGTCTTCATCTCCTGCACGCACGGACTCTGCAAGTTACGCATCGGAGGTGCATCTCGGCAGCGAAGTGAACTTCGCCGCACCCACCCGCCCGGCGGCCTCTTGGACATTCGCGCCGCTCGTGCTGTCGCCCACCAGGGACGCGTCCGCCGCGGCGGCATCGGACGGTTGCTTGGGCGTTCCGCCTGTGCCGCCAGGCGACGATTGCCTTGGCGCGACGCGGGGATCGCGCCGATCCGTGCGCGCTGACACCGGAGCAGGCGATGGCGATCACGCAGGTTTCGGCGGCGTATGTCGCGCGGCGACCGTCGGTGCTCAAGCAACGGCGCGGACGGTCGGGACCGATGAGTTTCTCGATGCATGGCTGTCTATGTCCTGAGAACCAACGAACAAGACGCGCAGCGATGAGTAACCGCTCGCAGACGGGATCACCGACGATGGCTGACATCGCAGTCCAGCATGCCGTGCAGTCAGTCCTCGACGAGCTCGTCGAGGAGGGTGATGAGGTCGGCCTCCAGGCCGCCGAGGTCAACGACGGCGCACTCGTCGCCGACGCACAGCTGTGCGACTGGGATCACATGTGTGCACTCGTGGCTGAGGCGACGCCGTGGTGGCCGCCGGGCACCGCGTTTACCTACCACGGCCAGACTTTGGGCTTCCTGCTGGGTGAAACGCTCCGGCGGGCGACCGGTCACCGCACAGATCCCCTCGTTCGGCACGATGAGCGCCCGAGCGGCGGCCCGCACCTACGCCGCGCTCCTCGGGCACATACCCGGGACGCGTCTCCCCGGTGGCGCGCGCTCGCGATCAGGCTCGACCTTCGGGATGGTCGGCACCAACGGATCGGCAGCCTACGCCGACATCGACACCGGGGTCGCGAACGCGCTGATGCGCAACCGATTCTCCCGTGACTTCACGGCGATCGCCAGCCTGGACGACATCGTCGCCGAGGCCTACCCGCCACCCACCAACCCCGAGGACAGAAGCCCGTGATGACGACACCCCGCACAGAGCTCGACACCCGCTTCAGCGAACCAGCAGCACAGCCCACCAGCTGGGAGGACACGCTCGAGGCGATCAAGCAGGCTGAGATGTTCTGGGTCTCGACCGTCCGCACAGACGGCCGGCCGCACGTCACCCCGCTCGTCGCCGTCTGGCTCGACGACGCGCTGCACTTCTCCACCGGCCCGGACGAGCAGAAGGCGCGCAACCTCGCCAGCAACCCGCGCGTCGCGCTGACCACTGGCGCTAACGACTGGCAGAGCGGCCTCGACGTGGTCGTCGAGGGCGAGGCGGCCCGCGTCACCGACCCAAAGCAACTCGACCGGCTCGCCGCAGCCTGGGCACAGAAGTGGGACGGGCGATGGCAATTCGAGGTCAGTCAGGATGGCTTTCGACACGCTGTCGGGACCGCGCTCGTGTTCGCCGTCCGCCCAGCGAAAGTTCTTGCCTTCACCAAGGGCGGCTTCAGCCACACCCGACATCGCTTCTGACACGCCGACGCCACACACGACGCATACCAGTTACACGGCGAACGTCTGGGACGGGTAGCCGAACCAACCCCGTGGCGCGAGACCCATTGCCAGCAGCCAAACGGGAGCCAACAAGATGTGTCGGGCAGTCCTCCTCCTCGCCATCAGCGCAATCGACCGGCGTCGCTGCCGCCCCAGTGGTACTACTGAAACCTCAGGTGCTCGCCGCGTCGCTGTCCGTAGTCTTTGAACGGCCCGGCTTGCCGCCCAAACAAGGCCGACGACATGGCTTCGGCTACCGAGTAAGGAACGACGCCATAACCACTCCGCATGCCTTCCCCTTGGAGCCCGCCGCTATCCATGTGCCTGACGGGGTCCTCGATGACCTGTGCGGCCGTCTCGCACTGACTCGGCCGCCGCAGGACGATGGGAATGGGGGTAAACGACCTGCGCCGCACCTTCCACGGCCGCAGGCCCTGAACGACCCTGTGGCCTCACCGAGATCGGAGGGCCCGCCGAGCAGTTGGGGTCGCCGATGATCCCGGCGACCCACGGGCTCTAGTTCGGGCCGTCAGGGAGGGCGACCGAGGAAGGCCTCCAGGGCGAGCCAGGTCGGAGCGTGCGCGACAGGCCCGATGCGGCTGAGGCCACCGTCAGCGTGATGCTTGACGGCCGCAGTGAGGCCCAGTGCTTCAAGCCGGGTCTGCTGGACGTAGGCGCGCTCGATGCCAGCCCGAGATTCCCAAACGAATGTCCAGCATCCAAGCCAGCTGCCCGTTCGCGGGCAACTCGGGGACCAAGGCAACCGCGATTCCGCGCTGGTGCTCGGTGGATGACAGGCAGTTAGCTGTGCGTCTCGGCGGTCTGAGCGAGCGCCTCCTCGAGCGCGCCCTTGCCACCGGGCCTGCCGGTGATCGCTAGCTCCGGGGACCAAGTGGGGACACGGCCAACGAGCGCTGCGGCGCGCTTGCGGCCCGCGACCTCGATTGGTGCACGCTGACGGATCTGAGCGAGCAGCCGAGTGCTGTACTGCTGTGGTGACTCCTCGGGCGCGATCGCGGGTCGATCGAACTCGAAGAACTCGACCCGTACGCGCGGGCGTGCTCTCGGGAATCGCGGGAGCGCGACCGTGCCGTTGCACGCAACCCCGACGATCGTCGCCTCCGGCACCGCCCGCGCCAGGTAGCCGACGCCGCCCCGGGCCCGCAGCGCTCGGCCGAGCGACCGCGTGCCCGCGGGGTAGATCCCGATGCATGCGCCCTTGCGGACCTCCTCGATCGCGCGGTCGAGCGCTCCGCTGTCGCCGGACCCACGCTCGATCGGGATTTGGCCCATCCCGGTCAAGACCGTCCCGAGCAACTTGTTCGTCCACATCGAGGACTTCGCCAACGCCCTGATCTGCCGACGCGCCAGCGCCGCGATCCCGGTCGCCACGGTGTCCCAGTAGCTGTCGTGATCCCCGACGAGCAGCAGCGGCCCCTGCAGCGGCAGCAACTCGAGCCCGGTCACCTGCAAGCGGCCCCACCACACAACACCAGGAGTGGAGGCGATCATCACACCGCGATATGCCGGAGAGATCCGTTCGATGCGATCCACCATCGTCTCCGCAGGCTACCCGTGACCGGCGCTCGAAGCTAAGTCCACCGCGAAATCAGTTGCGGATCAGACAGGGGACCGCGATGCGTCCGCCGCCACGCCGGTTACGCTTGTATCCAGCCTAGGCGCGCGTGCCCCGTCGGGGCAGGGCGGCCGGACCTCGCACCGTAGATCGGAGTCAGATTGTTTATCGCTTCGTCGTATCCGTTCCTGGACATCCTGTGGACGACGCTCATCTTCTTTGCGTGGGTGATCTTCATTTGGATCGTCATCACGGCGCTGATCGACATCTTCCGCCGCCACGACCTCTCGGGCTGGGGCAAGGCCGCGTGGATCATCTTCATCGTCGTCATTCCGTGGATCGGCGTGCTGGCCTACCTGATCGTCAACCACGACGGTATGAATGAGCGCAGGGTCAAGGACGCGCGGCAGTCGCAAGAGCAGTTCGACGACTACGTTCGTAAAACCGCCGGTTCCGGTTCCGGTGGTGCGGCGGGCGAAATCGAAAAGGCCAAGCAGCTGCTCGACAACGGAACGATCACCCAGGCCGAGTTCGACGCGATGAAGGCCAAGGCGCTGGCGTAGCACCGCGCCCGTCCGTCGGGCCTCCGGAGTTGCTTGACCACGGTGGTTAGGGCTGAGCGCGTGGCGGCGATGACGCACGGGGGCGGGTCGCGCGCGCCTCAGTCCCTTGGACTCAGTAGGACGCCATTCGTTGGACCATGACACGGGCCCGCCCCGGCGCCGGCGCGCCAGCAGGCGCGAGGCGGTCATCCGATAGTCAGGCCTACGGTGTGGATGAGGTCCGCGGAGCGACCGTTCTCGTCTGCGTCACGATCGTCGTGGTGTGCCCGATGCTGATTGAGTTGCTCGGCCCGGTCGATGTGCTCGAGGACCCGCCGGCCGCCACGAGCACGACGATCACGACAATGGCAGCAATGATCACTGCGATCCCACCAGCAATCGCCCAGCCGCGGCCTCGTGATCGACGGTCGTCCATGGCATCGCTCCTCGTCCGCTGATCAGCGTGGGCGCCCCACCGGCGACTCGCATCACCCGGAACAGGTGAAACCCAGGCAGTCGCCCGCCATCGAGCCAGGTCTTGGCCCACACGGCAGGCGGAATCGGCCCCCGGAACTCGCGCGCGTCGCGAAGGCGAGTCGCCAAATCTTCATCACTCCCAGTAGACGCCGGCGATTCGGCCGGTCCTGCTAGCGGGCGACCTCGAGCGCAAGGCCGAACGGACTGCCCTCGGAGTCCTTGCAGATCGCCCATTGCGATCCGGGGTGAACCACGCTTCCGCCCAGCGCCTGGACGCGTTTGAGTGCCTCGTCCAGATCGGCGACGGCGAAATACGGCAGCGAGAAGGTGTCTCCCGGCCCGCGACCCCGGCTGTGCACGCCGACGGACGGACCCTCGCTCGTTTGCCAACCGTCTCCTTCGCCCTCGCCGCGCGGCTCGAGCGTGGCGCCGAGGAACTCAGACCAGAAGCGCCGCGCCCGGTCAGGGTCGTCGGCCGGGAACTCGATTAGCGAAAGTCGGCTGCCCACTGATCACACCATAACGGTCGGCTGGCGCGAGGCGACGAAGATCACCGCTACCCTCTTCGATCTTCTAGGACGCCGTACATCAAGGAGGAGAGTTGTATGCAGCATCGTTTTCGTTCCCTGGCCCTGGGTCTGCTCGCGCTGTTGGTGCTCGCGCCGGCCGCCTCGGCCGCTCATCACAACCCCGCGCCGAAGCCCAAACCCGTCAAGGGGATCCTGCTATCGCTCGGTGACTCGTACTCCGTCGGCTGGCAGGAACTGCCCGGCGGAGGGCAGGGCTCGACCCACAACGGTCCTGCCGATCAGTTGGTCCCGCTGGCTGCGGCCCGCGGCTGGCATCTGAAGCTCGTCAACCTCGGCTGCGGCGGAGCGACCACGACCTCGATGCTGACGGCATCGCCGGTCGGGTGTACTCCGCAGGCGCTCGCCCCGGGAGCGCCCAACTACCCCAACAAGAGCCAGACGCAGGCGGCGGTCGACTTCATCAAGGGTCACCCGAACCAGGTCAAGGTCGTCACGATCTCGATCGGCGGCAACGACGTCGATGGTTGCCCGACACAGGCCGATCCCACCGGCTGCGTCAAGGCGAACATGCCCGGAGCGACCAGGAACCTGACGAAGATCGTCAAGCAGCTGCGTGCGGCGGGGGGTAGCCAGATGCGGATCATCGGCTCGACCTACCCCGACGTCGAGCTCGGCCTGTGGGTGCATCCGACGGTCCTCGGCCCGAACACACTGGCCCTCGTCCCCGGATCGATCAGCGCCTTCCAGGACAACGTCAACCCCGGCCTCAAGAAGGCCTACGACACCGTCGGCGCGGCGTTCGTCGACGTGACGAGCGCGACCGGCGCCTACGGCCCGTTTCTCGCCACGAACGACCCGACGTTCGGTCAGATCCCGGTGCCAGTCGCCAAGGTCTGCACCCTGACGTACTTCTGCGACGGGAGCTTCAACATCCACATGAAGACGCCCGGGTACCACATCATCGCCGCTCTCGAGGCTGCGACGCTGCCGAAGCTGTGAAGTAGCGAGTCACTCCCCCGGCCCGAGGCTTCGGCCGAGGGCCTGGGGGACGGCATCCGCGGCCGGCTAAGCCGAGGTCGGCGCGGGTCGGTACCGGGTGTTGAGGACCGAACTGGGGTCGCCCTCGCCGACCCGGTGCAGGCGGATCGGGTCGCCGCCGGGGTTGTCATAGAGCCGGATGCCGTCGCCGAGCAGGATCGGTGCGATGTGGATGTCGATCTCGTCGATCAGACCCAGTGCGAAAAGCTGCCGTCCGATGGTCGGCGAGAACACCTCGAGGTTCTTGCCGCCGGCCGCCGCCAGCCCGATCCGCACCGCCTCGGCCGGACCGCAGTTGAGAAACGTGACCCCCTCGGCAGGCGTCGCGTCCTCGGGATGGTGGGTCAGCACGAAGACCGGCCCGTCCCACGCGCCGCCGTACGGGCGGTTGTCACCGACCACCCCGTCCCAACCGTCTCGACCCCCCAGCACGGCGCCCGTCGTCGCGACGTATTCGTCGACGATCCCCGGCCGGAACGAGATGCCAGTCATCCACCCCATCTCATGGTTCGGGCGTGCCACGAACCCGTCCAGCGACATCGTGAAGTGCCAGAGCACCTTTCCTCCCGCGGCCTGAGGCCCGGTATCCGTCATTTCGCGCCTCCTCGGCATGCGTTTGTGATGCATCACAGCGCTAAGACTCCCGCCGCACAGCGAACTCATCGTCTGGACTCAGGCGTGCTGGTCCTCGGCGCACTCGCGGTAAGGCACCGCATCGCCCCCGACGCGAGAGTCCGAGGAAGGATCGAGCAGGATCAAAGAAGCGAGCAGGAGCCGGCGCTCGTAGGCTTTCGTCAGAACCAGTACCCGACGTCTTCCAGGAAGGGGAAACGCATGAAGGTGATGACATGTCAACAGTTGGGTGGGCCGTGTGACTTCGAGCTGCGCGGAGCGACCGCTGATGAGGTGATCAAGGCGCAGGATCGGCATCTGAACGAGATGGTTGCCGAAGGTGACGCCACCCACGAAAGTGCGCTCAAGGACATGAAAGGCCGGTGGAAGAGGCCGATCTCAGGCATGGGGTGGTACCGGCAGGTGAAGCGTGACTTCGGTGCTCTTCCGGAAGAGACCGCTGGGCTCAGCGCTTGATCAGATAGTGCATGTGAGCGGCACCGGCTTCCCCGTGGAGCATCCGGGTGACCTCCAGCTCGATGTGCTCGGGATCGAGGTGGTGGTCACCTCGACGTCGAACGGCGGTCGGCGAGATCGACACCCGCTTGGGGCGCATAGCGGTGGTGCAGCGACAGCGGGTTGCCGTCAGGGTCCAGACAGATCGCCTGCCAGCAGACGCCGGAGTCAAACGTGTCGCTGACGAAGCGGACCCCCTGGGCCTCGAGCCGCTGCCGCGCGACGGCCACGTCGGCAACCTGCAGAGCGATCGGCATCGCGTTGGGCGAGAAGGTGCCGCCGAAGTCCTCGGTGCGCATGATGGCCAGCGTGAGGTTGCCGGCCTGGTATTCGGCGCCCGGCCGGCTCCCGTAGCGCTTGACGAACGGCAGGCCGAGCGTCTCGCCGTAGAAGGTGGTCATCGCGTCGAAGTCCTGCGCGGGGATGCAGACGAAGTCCACACCGGTGATGAGTGGGGTCGTATCGGTCATGGTGGCTGAGACCCTCCCACGCCCGCAAACTCATCGGTCCACGACTCACAAGAAGACCGACATGACGGCCGTCAGACCCGTGACGGAAGGCCGAACCGCTCAAGCATCCACGGGCCGTAGTAGGCCGCGATCTCGTCGATCTTGTTACCGCGCAGCGTAAGGACCGTCACGCCGTGCGGCGTGTAGACGCCGGAGCGGTCACGTTCGTACGTGCCCACCGCGAGCTGACCGTTGGCCGATGTCGGCACCATCCGCCAGCTTCGCCGGTGGGCGAACGCGACGGTGCGGAACATGATCTCGATCGCCTCGAGTCCGCGGTACCAGGTGGCGATCGGTGGCATCGCGAGCGTGGCGCCTTCGGTCAGCATCTGAACGATCGCGTCCACGTCGTTGTGCGCCCACGCGTCGGTGTAGCGGTTGACGATCGTCCGCAGCTCCTGGTCGTTCAGCGTCCGCAACGTTGCCTGTTGGCTGCGATCCGGCAGCCGGTCGTCGATGGTGGCGTGTGCGCGCTGCAGGAGGCTGTAGACCGACGTGGCGGTTGTCTCGAGCGCGTGCGCGACCTCGGCGCCTGAGAAGCCAAGCACGTCGCGGAGGATGAGGACGGCCCGCTGGCGGGCCGGCAGGTGCTGGAGCGCGGCGATGAATGCCAGCTCGATCGCTTCGCGCTGTTCATAGCGCGCCTCTGGTCCTGCGAGGCCTTCGGCGAGGCCAAGCTCGCGGTCTGGCACTGGCTCGATCTCGCGTGATTCGAGGAGCGGCGGCCCGAGCCCGTCATGCGGGTCGGCGGGCGGCCCGTAGTCCATCGGCAGGACCCGGGGGAAAGGCCGTTGCTCGATCATGCGGAGACAGACGTTGGTCGCGATCGTGTACAGCCACGTCCGCAGCGAGCTGCGAGCCTCGAAGCGGGTGAGCGATCGCCACGCCTTCAGCAGCGCTTCCTGTAGGGCGTCGTCGGCGTCGTGGACCGAGCCGAGCATCTGATAGCAGTGCGCGTACAGCGGGCCTCGGTGCGCTTGCACGAGCGCGGCGTACGCCTGCTCATCTCCATCGCGTGCCGCCTTGAGCAGCTGCGTCTCGTTCACCATTGCACCTTCGGTGGCTGGGCCTTGGGCTGCCACAGCGCGATCTCTCCGCCGGCGGGGGTGGCCACGACGGCCCGCCAGCCGGCCGGCCCCTCCCGCGGGGCGAGCAGCACCCGCGCGCCCAAGCGGCGCGCCAGCTCCGTGGTCGCTTCGATCTGATCGACCGCGACGTACGGGAGCCAGCGAGCCACGCGCGTCGCGCATTCGACGATGCCGCCGTCAAACCCCGAGCCGAGCTTGAGGGCGTGATAGGTGCCCCACGGGGTGTTGATCCGCTTCGCCTGCCACTGCAGCAGGCCACAGTAGAACCGACTTGAGGCCTCGCGGTCGCTGGTGTGTAGCTCCAAGTGCACCACCTGGGGGGACTGACCCGCAGTTATACGCATTGTTCGCCGTCGTACTCGTCGCGGCGCTGGATCCACAGCTGGAACCCGTCGCCCTCGTCGCGCCCCCGTGGCGCCCGGTCGAGGACCCCGTAGTAGGTCATCAGGAACTCGACGCCGCGACCGGCGCTCGAGTAGGTCCGATAGACCGTTCCGTCCTCGAGCGCGAAGGCATTGAAACCGTAGCCTTCGGTCAGGTAGCCGACGAGATCGGTGCCGCTGGCTCGCGCGTT
>DASYFZ010000360.1:0-2557 GCA_036000295.1 Solirubrobacteraceae bacterium | reverse complement strand
ATGGTGTTCATCGCCGCGGCTGCCACCACCGCCGTTCTCAGCCTCGACGCAACGATCGTGCTGCTGACGCCGATCGTGTTCGCAACCGCCGCGCGGCTGCCGGCCAATCCCCGACCGCACGTCTACGCGTGCTCGCATCTGGCCAACTCTGCGTCACTGCTGCTGCCCGTCTCCAACCTGACCAATCTGCTCGCGTTCCACGCCAGCGGGCTGTCGTTCGCGCGGTTCGGCGGCTTGATGGCGCTGCCCTGGCTGGCGGCGATCGCGATCGAATGGGTGATCTTCACGAGGACGTTCTCCTCCGATCTGCAGCGCTCGGCGGCCGGGCGCGCTCAAACGCCGGCGCTCGACCTCCCTGTGTTCGCGCTGTGCGTCCTGGCCGCGACGCTCGCCGGATTTGTGCTCAGCTCGGCAGTCGGGATCGCGCCGGTGTGGGTCGCAGCCGCCGGTGCGCTGGTGCTCCAGGTGCGGGCGCGGCCCCCGGTCAAAGAGCTGGTGCTCGCAGCTGAGCCGACGTTGCTCGTGTTCGTGTTGGGCCTTGGGATCGTCGTCGCGGCGGCCGGTCAGCACGGTCTGTCGAGTGCTGTCACATCGGTCCTCCCAGATGGCCAGGACCTGCCGGCGCTGCTGGGAATCGCCGCCGTCTCTGCCGTGGCCGCAAACCTCGTCAACAATCTGCCGGCGACGCTGATCATCCTGCCGGTCGTGGCCGCCAGCGGCCCGGGAGCCGTGCTGGCGATGCTCGTCGGCGTCAACGTCGGGCCCAACCTGACGTATGTCGGCTCGCTGGCCACGCTTCTCTGGCGGCGCATCGTCCATGCACACGAGGAGGAGACCGATATCGGCGAGTTCACGAGGCTCGGCGTACAGACGGTGCCGCTGATCCTGGTGGCCTCGACGGTCGGGTTGTGGTTGGCTCTACAGGTCCTGTGATGCGAGCGGTCGTGTGGATAACCGAGAGCACCTGGGAGGCGTGCGTGGATCGCGCCCGCGAGTTGCTGCCCGGGGACGCCGAAGTCACGCTCGTGCATGTGGCGCCCACCGACGTCGAGGACCTGGCGACGCGTGGCGCCGCGCGGCTGCTGGGCCGTCGTCCGCCGCCCGCGCCGGGACCGCCGCTGCAAGCGATCGCCGCCGAGGAGGCGCAGGCACTGCTCGAGTCCGCGCAGTCTCGGCTGGGGCGCGCCGCGTGGCTGGACTCACGCCGTGGGAGAGTGGAGCGCGAGGTGGTGGAGGCGAGTGGGGGCGCCGAGCTGCTGGTCGTCGCACGCGACGGAGAGCTACGTGCCGGTCCCAAGAGCCTCGGGCCACACACGCGCTTCGTCGTCGATCACGCGCCATGTCAGGTGCTGCTCGTGTGGGCTGGTGAGCCGGCGGCCGGGCCGCCCCCGCCCGACCACCAGCACGGTTCACCACGCCCCCATTGACCGCCCGCTAGCCGCGGTTGAACGGCGCCGCCAGCGGGTTGGTGCCCATGTACAGCCCCGAGGGGTTCGGGTACCAGAGCCACAGGTGCAGCGTGATCAGCCGCGGGTGCCAGAAGTTGAAGGGAGACCCGGTCTGCGGGCTGCGCGGTGCGCAGTTGCTCTGCGCGCTGGCGAACACGAACGTACCGTCGTCGTAATGGCAGGCAGCTCCGAACACGCCGTATTGGGCGCCGGGCAGCGGCGGCTTGGCGGGCTTGGACGTGAACACCCACTCGAACGCGCCCAGCTGCCAGGTGTTGCCGTGGTGCTCGTAGACGAGGATCGGCGGCTTGCGGATGTCGAAGCCCTTCACGTTGGGATTGACGAAGTGGTAGCCCATGTTCGGGATCATCCGGGTGAGGATCCGGTACCCGTCGTGCTTGGCGAGCGCGAGGTTCATCGCGTACTTCGCGGTCGCCTGGCGGCCGATCCTGATGTCGTCGGCGATCTTCGACGCCGGCGCGGTTGCGCCATAGGCGGCCGCGACGGTGGCGTCGTCCGGGGCGGTCGGATGCGACCCGACCGATGCGTGAGCGGCGACGCCCGCAACGGCTGCCGCGACGACCGCGGCGACCGGGATGAGCTTGAGTGCACGCTGCATGATCTGCTCCTTTCTAGCCTGCAAATGCGGTGCCGCGAAGCTAGGAGCGCGCACACTCATGCGCATCGGGAGGAGTACCCATGTTGGGGGTCGCGGCGGCCTATCTGGATCCTGTACGGGATGGGCGCCGGCCAGGAGTTCGGCCCGGCGCTTGACTTCGCGCCGTTGCCGCCCGTGATCAAGCGGGCCGCGACGGCAGCCGTGGGCAGGTTCAGCGGCTAGGGACGAAAGCGGCCGTGCGGTCCCATCGCGAAGTGATCGCTCGGGAAGTCCTCACGCGACAGCGTCGTCATCAGCCGCGCGCTCGCGTCGCCGGGATCCGGGCGCGGGAGCCCACCTTGCAGGAGCGTCGAGATCCACCGTCCCGCGAGCACGCGTCCGTCGGAGCCGAGCGTGACGCGGAGGATCGCGCTGTCTGACAGGACGCCGCCGCCGGCCAGCGTGTGGTAACCGACGAAGTTGCCCAGCGAGTACGCGATCATCCGCCCGC
>DASYFZ010000162.1:0-1620 GCA_036000295.1 Solirubrobacteraceae bacterium | reverse complement strand
GGTCTGTTCGGCTACCGTGCGCGCTGTGGCCCTCGAGTTGGGATAGCAGCACCGGCGCTCGTGACGACGCCGGCGGAAGACGCCCCGGTTTGGCGTCTTGATTTTCTGCACCCTTTTCGAGGAGTACCCCTATGCCCCGGTTCAGTTCCGACGTGGGTTACCGCGCGTTTCTCGAACTCCGCCACGTTCTTACGTTCTTCACGGCTGCCCTGATCGGGCGCCTGTCTTTTGGCATGGTCGGGTTGGCCCTGCTACTGCAAGTCCACCGCGGCACCGGTTCCTACGCCGCCGCCGGCCTCGCGCTGGCAGGGTACGGACTGACCGCGGCACTGTTCGGTCCGCTGCGCGCGAGGTGGGTGGACGGGCAAGGCCGCCGCCGAGCGCTGCCGATCCTGGCCCTGAGCTACGGCGTCGTCCTGAGCCTGCTCGCCGCAATCGGCGCACACCCGGGCCGACCCCGGTCGTGCTACTCGGGCTGGCCGCGCTGGCCGGCGTCGTGGCTCCCCCGTTGGGGCCCACCACCCGGGGGGTATGGGCGCAGGTCGCCGCCCGGCCTGGGCTGCTCCGCCGCGCCTGCCACAACTCAACGTCGCAGAAGGGGCCGCAAACCGAGCCCAGCGATGCGACCGGGGCTCAGCGGGACTCGATAAAGTGATCGGGTGGGGCGTCTGACCGACCGGGCACCGGGCGCAGCGTTTCCGACCAGCAGCCTGTGCCGAACACTGCGTCCGCCACCGCGCGCCAGAATGCGCCCGCGCCGACGTTGTCATGCTGGAATCCGATCATCCACGGGCCCTCGTGACGGGCAATTACATCGACAGCCAGCGTGCGACCGACACCGTCCCGTCGCACGGTTGGTCCAACCCAGAACCCAGTGATCGAGCGCCTGTTGCTGTGGAGACCATCGACGACAGCGAAACCGACCGGGGCATCCTCGCCGGTCTTGGGGTGAGGACGCCACGCGAGGTACCCCGCACCGCTCGCGGACGGATACTTCTTGAGTTCGGCTGCCTGATAGCGGCCATCGGCGTAGGGCAACCCGTTGACGATTGGCGCCAGGTCGTGTCGGAACGCCTGCCACAGCCAGGCGACGATTCCCCACTGGTCATCGGCGACCGCGGCAATCCTGACGTCCGCGGAAGACGCGAGCGGACCAGGGCCGATGACGTGGTCAGATTCCATCTCTCGCAAACGGTAAGGCATGGGTGCGGCGAGGCACCCAAGCCGAGGTGGACGCGGTACGTCGCCATGTTGTAGGACGGCCGGTGGAGGAGCTTGTCAGCGACCATTGCACCGGTTCGGCTGGGAGCTTGGAGGACAACCGCGTGGAGGGTGATGACCACGAGCGCCGGCTATCCGGGCGGTGCAACGAGGATATCGGCGGCGGCCGAAACGCGAACGTTGGTGGCGCATCCACTGTCGCAACCCGTAACCAGATGGCAGGCTGTGCGCATGGTCGAGTTCGTGAAGCAGGACCTCTCCGGCGCGCGGTTCGAGCAGGTCGATTTCAGCCGCGCGTGGTTCCGAAACGTGTACTTCACCGGTGCCACGATCCGCGGCGCGTGGCTCGAGGACGTCGACATTGACGGCGAGATCCGTAACGTCCGGGTCAACGGCGTC
>DASYFZ010000160.1:0-3330 GCA_036000295.1 Solirubrobacteraceae bacterium | reverse complement strand
CAGACGCGGGAACGAACCGATCAGCCCGCGGGTGTAGGGATGGACGCCGCCGGAGCGGATGTCGGCGGTGGGCGCGGCCTCCACCATCTGCCCCGCGTACATGACCATCACCTGGTCGGCGATCTCGAGCAGCAGCGACAGGTCGTGGGTGATGAACAGGACCGAGAAGCCCAGCGCGTCCTTGAGCTCGAAGATCTCGGCGAGGATGTCCCGCTGCACGACGACGTCGAGCGCCGTGGTCGGCTCGTCCATGATCACCACTTCGGGCTCGGCGGCCAGCGCCATCGCGATCATCACGCGCTGGCGCATGCCTCCCGAGAGCTCGTGCGGATAGCTGGCCAGGCGCGCGCGCGGGATGCCGACCATTTCGATCAGCTCGACGACGCGGTCGTGGCGCTGCTCACGGGTTAGCGCGAGGTGGGCGCCGAGTGCATCCAGCAGCTGGTCGCGCACGCGCAGCACCGGGTTGAGCGAGTTCATCGCGCTCTGGAAGACGATCGCGATCTCGCGCCAGCGCAGCGCACGCAACTGCTCGGCGGTGGCGGTCAGCACATCGACCCCGCCCGCCTCGAGACGCCGCCCCTGGTAGGTGACGCTCCCGCCGGTGATCACGGCGGGCGGCCGCAGCAGCCGCATCGAGCCGTAGGCGAGGGTCGACTTGCCGCAACCCGACTCGCCCGCCAACCCCACCACCTCGCCGGCGTGCAGGGCGAGGTCGACGTGGCGCACGGCGCGGACGTCGCCGCCGCCGGAGCGGTAGGCGATCGACAGGTCCGAGATGTTCAGGATCGGCCCACGGGGCGCCCCGGTCGAGCCGGCGCGCCCCGAGGCCAAGCCGGTGGTGTCGATGGGCTCGGCCACGCCGACCTCCTGAGGTTCGAGACCCGCGCTCATGTGCGCTCCGTGACGGACTCGCGCAGGACCGGCGTCGGGTCAGAGGGTCGCCAGGTCCGCCGCCCGACGCCCTTCGCGCTGCCGGCGCGCAGCCGCGGGTTGCCGAGCTCGTCGAGCCCGAAGTTGAGCAGGACCAGGCTCATGCCCAGCAGCGCGGTGCAGATCCCCGGAGGGGCGTACCACCACCACGCACCGAGCTGGACCGCGTTGCCGCCCTGCGCCCAATAGAGCATCGTCCCGTAGCTCCAGCTCGACAGATCAGACACACCGAGGAACGCCAGCGCAACCGACGTGAGGATCGCGTACAGGACCGTCCCCACGAAGCTCGCGGCGATCAGCCCGATTTCGTTCGGGAGGATCTCGAAGCAGATGATCCGCCAGTTGCTCTCGCCCGCCTCTCGTGCCGCGGCGACGAAGTCGCGCCCCCGCAGCGACAGCGTCTGCGCACGGATCACCCGTGCTCCCCACGGCCAGCCGAGCGTGCTCAGCACGATCGCCGTGGGCAGCTCGCCCGTGTGCGGCAGGTAGCCGAGGATCACCACGAGCAGCGGCAGCGCCGGGAGGACGAGGAACACGTTGGCCACGAGCGACAAGCCCTCGTCGGAAAAGCCGCCGAGGAACCCTGCCGAGGTGCCGATCAGCACCGACAGGGTGGTTGCGATCACGCCGGTGAGCAGCCCGAGCACGACAGTCGAGCGCGTCCCGACGAGCAGCTGCGAGAGGACGTCCTGCCCGGTGGCGGTGGTGCCGAGCAGGTGAGTTGCGTTGGGCCCAATCGGGAGCGCCTGACCGGGCGTCGTCGCCGAAGGATCGAACGGGGCAATCCCCGGGCCCACGATCGCCACCAGGATGAACAATCCGAGGATCGCCGCTCCGACCTTGGCCTTGCCGGGGATTCGCCGCAGCGCCGCGCGGCGGTTTGCGATGACCGTCGCGGGAAGCTGCGCATCTCCAACCGGATCGGCCGGGGTGGCGAGCGCGGACATCAGTACGCCGTCCGCGTCCGAGTCCGGGGGTCGGCCAGGAAGTACACGATGTCGGCGAGCAGGCACGCCCCCAGGAC
This sequence comes from Solirubrobacteraceae bacterium, assembly GCA_036000295.1. GTDB lineage: Bacteria > Actinomycetota > Thermoleophilia > Solirubrobacterales > Solirubrobacteraceae > Palsa-465. The sequence goes on along the minus strand of DASYFZ010000160.1, from coordinate 1,373 downwards.
CGACAGCGAGATCACCAGGAAGATCCCCTGCAGCAGCGGGAAGTCGTCGGAGGTGACGGCGTTGTAAAGCGTCAGGCCGATGCCCGGGTACGAGAACACGATCTCCATCACCAGCGCGCCCGCGACGACGAAGCCGAGCGACAGGGCGAACCCGGCGAGGTTGGGCAGGATCGCGTTGCGCCCGGCGTAGGTGAACATGACGCGCCGCGGCGACAGCCCCTTTGCCTGAGCCACGAGCACGTAGTCCTCGGCGATCGTCGTGATCATCACGTTGCGCATCTGCAGCATCCAGCCGGCCATCGACGTGAGCACGATCGTCAGGGCCGGGAGGAAGGAGTGGTCGATCGCGCTCGAGATGAACGACCAGTTCCACCCGGGGGACTGACCGAGGTCGTAGCCCTGGCCGAACGGGAACAGGCCCCAGCTGACCGCGAACAGCTGGATCACGACGAGCGCGAGGAAGAAGTACGGGGTCGCCTGCAGAAACGTGAACGCGGGCAGCGACCGATCGAGCCAGCCGCCGCGTCGCCACGCGCTGAGGACCCCGAGCAGAGTCCCGAGAACGAACGCGATGATCGTCGCCGTGCCGACGAGGATCACCGTCCACGGGAGCGTCTGTCCGATGATCGTCGTGACCTTGGCCGGGTACTGGTTCACCGACAGGCCGAGGTCGCCGTGCGCCAGGTTGCCCAGATAGGAGAAGTACTGGCTGAGCACGCTGCCGTGCGCGTGGGTCCCGAACTCCGCCTCGAGCGCCTTCAGCGAGTTCGCGTCGAGCTGGGGGTACTTCGCCAGCATCGCGTTGACCGCGTTGCCCGGCATCACGCGCGGGATCGCGAAGTTGACCGTGATCGCCACCCAGGCCGCGACGACGTAGAACGCCAGTCGGCGGGTGATGAACAACATTTCGTGCTGCTCCTCTCCTGATTCCCGGTTGCTCCACCAGTCACATTCCTGACCGGCTATGAAAACGTTACCGGAACAATTTCGCCCGTGTCAAGGTTGTATTTCAGGAATTTGCGCAGTAAGTTGTGGGACGTAGCGACCTTGTGGCGCTGTAACGTTTCAGGAAATGTGATTCAATACGCCGTATGAGTTCCACGACCAGCCCAGCGAACGGCCGCAACCGACTGACGATCCGCCAGGTCGCCGACCTCGCCGGCGTCTCGACGGCGACCGTTTCGCGCGTGATCAACGGACGCACCGAGGTGTCGGACAAGGCGCGGGAAGCCGTGCTGCGGGTCGTGCGCGAGCACGGATACAGCACCAACCGGACCGCGCGCGGCCTGTCGGCCGGCCGCACCGGGCTGGTCGGCGTGACGACGCCGGTCGTGCACCACTCCTACTTCGCTGTGATCCTCGACGGTGCCGGC
>DASYFZ010000133.1:0-2466 GCA_036000295.1 Solirubrobacteraceae bacterium | reverse complement strand
GCGGCTGTCGGTCGATGACTTCGGCACCGGCTACTCGTCGCTTGCCAACCTCAAGCGCCTGCCGATCGACGAGCTGAAGATCGACCGCAGCTTCGTCTCACCGATGATGCAGGACGAGAGCGACCTGATCATCGTGCGCTCGACGATCAACCTCGGCCACGACCTCGGGCTGAAGGTCATTGCCGAGGGCGTTGAGGACGAACTGACCCTTAAGCGCCTCGCCACGCTGGGCTGCGACCTCGCCCAGGGCTACCACCTCAGCCGCCCGCTGGCCCCGGACGCGTTCACCACCTGGGTCGCCGACAACGCCCTGGAAGCGCGCGCGGCTTAGCATCCGGGCGGTGTCGCCCGCTCCCCGCATCACGGTCGTCGGCTCGGCCAACGTAGACCTCGTCGTGCGCTGCGGGCGATTGCCGCGCCCGGGCGAGACCGTCACCGACGGCATGTTCGAGCGCATCCCCGGTGGCAAGGGCGCAAACCAGGCCGTCGCCGCCGCGAGGCTCGGTGCATCGGTGCGGTTCGTCGGCCGCTTCGGGCACGACGAGTTCACGCTCCGCTCGCTCGAACAAGCGGGCATCGACACGAGCGGTGTGGCCCGTGACGAGGGTGAGGGCGGCGTCGCGTTCGTTCTCGTCGACGAGACGGGCGAGAACATGATCGTGACGGCGCCCGGCGCCAACCGGCGGCTGCAGCCCGACGAGGTCGACGTCGGCGACCCCGATGCCGTGATCTGCCAGCAGGAGATTCAGCCCGAGACAATCGCCGCGGCAGCCGCGGGCGCGCGGTTCTTCTGCCTCAACGCCGCGCCGGCGCGCGGACCGCTGAACCATAAGCCCGACTTACTCGTCGTCAACAGGTACGAGTACGACGCGATCGGATCGTTCTACGAGGGCCTCGTCGCGCTCACGCTCGGCGAGGAGGGAGCGGTGTTGCTCGAGGCGGGTCAGGAGATAGCGCGTGCGACGCCGCCTCCGGTCACCGCCGTCGACGGCACCGCGGCCGGCGATGCGTTCTGCGCCGCGCTTGTCGTCTCGCTGCTGGAGGGCAGGGATCGGCCGGCGGCACTCGCGCGGGCGTGTGCGGCTGGAGCGATGGCGGCCTCACGGCCGGGCGCACAGCCGTCGCTGCCCACCGCAGCAGAGGTCGACGCGCTGCTCAGCGGCTGAAGCGCTCGGCGCCAAGATTGGCCTGGGGAAGCAGGCTCTCCGGCACGCCCTCGCCAAGCACGGCATTGGCGAGCCGCCGCCCCAGCAGCGGCGCGTGCTTGAACATGTTTCCGCCCGCGAGGATCAACAGCCCGTCTGCCTCCCAGACGGCAATTCCGTCTGGGTGCCAGGGAAGCTCGGTGACCCAGCAGTGCCGGACCTCGATCGGGTCAGGATCGAGCCCGGGGAGTGCGCGGCTCACATACGCGTTCGTGCGCTCCGTGGCCTGGGCCAGTGCGGTCGGCGCGATCAGGCTGCCGTCCTCGTGGATCAGCATGTCGCCCAGACCCACGGCGTAAGCCTCGTTGCCGGGCATCGCGTCCGCGTACGCCGGCTCGCCAAACGTGCCGTCGCCGGCCAGCAGGCAGGGGAGCCGCTCGGGCGCGTCGCCGCGCAAGCGGTAGGTGAACCGAGCATGGACCGCTTGGCGCACCGGCAGCGGGATCCCGGCGCCACGCGCGAGCGCCGTCGATCCGCGGCCCGCGCACAGGACGGCGCGGTCATGCTCCACCGTGGCGCCGCCCGTCCGGATCTCCACGGACCCCCGTGAAGTAACCCGCATCGCGAGCACCTCTTCGGCGGCGAACGTCGACGCGAGCACCCCGGTCAACGCACTGATCGCAGCCCGAGACCGGATCACACCTCCGTCCTCGTCGAGCATCGCCGGCCCGTCCCAAGCCGCCAGCACCGGCAGCGCTTCGGCAAGCTCGCTCGATCCGATCCGCCCGACGCGGACTCCGCCGGCCTCGAGCAGGATCGCCAGGCGCCGGTCCACGGCGGGGCCGATCGAGATCACCCCGTCGCGCGACAGGAGCTCCTGCCCGAAGCGCTCCTCCCACTCGCGCCACACGCCGCGAGCCTCGCGCGCGAGGGCGACCATGCGGCGGTCGTCGTGGGCGTGGCGGAAGATCCGCGACTCGCCGCCGGACTGCGCGTTGCCCGGCACGCCGCGCTCGTAGATCGTCACCGACGCGCCCTGCTCGGTCAGCGCAAACGCGGTCGACAGCCCGATGATCCCGGCGCCGACGACAGCGATATCGGCCCGATCCGCCATTCGTCACGCCACCCGGTGGTCGTCCCGGCGCAGGGCGTCGGTGAAGCGCTTGGGCACGGCCGCGTCGTCGCCCTCCTCCCAGAGCGTCACGACGACGAGCTCTCCCTCCTCGGGCCTGCACACGTACACCAGATCGCGGCGCTGCGGGTCGCGGACGAGGACGGTCCCGCGCGCGCCGGACTCAACCCGGCCGGCGGCGTGTCCCTG
>DASYFZ010000445.1:0-7168 GCA_036000295.1 Solirubrobacteraceae bacterium | reverse complement strand
GAGCCTCACGATCATCATCCTGCTCGCGGTCGGACTGGCCACCTCGGGCATCATCGGCGGGCTCGCAGCGGTCGGCAACCGCCCGTTGGTGGGCCTCGACGGTCATCTGCTCGCGCCGGGGCAGGCAGCCAGTGCCGTGCTGTTCGCCTGGGCGAGCGTGCTGGCGCCGACATTGGCGTTCGCGGCCGTCGGACTGCTTGGCTCGGTGGCGCTCGGCCGTTCTCCGATGGGGCTGGTGGTGCCCGCGCTGCTCGCCTTGCTTCTGCAGATTGCGCAACTGCTCCCGTTGCCCGTCGTCGTGCGCGTCGCCCTGCCGAGCTATGCCTTCATCGGCTGGCGCGGGCTGTTCACCGACCCGGCTCAGAACGGCCCGCTGTTGATCGGCATCGCGGTCAGTCTCCTCCTGGCGGTAGCCGCCTCGGCCCTGGCCTACCGGCTCTTCATGCGCCGTGACTTCACCGACCTGGCCTACGACGGGGTCGGCCGCCCCGTTCTCGTGGGAGCTGTGCTGCCATTGGTGACTCTGTTCGCGGTCACCGTTGGAGTGATCGCCGGAGCGACGCCGGCCTCCGGCTCGGGGATCGACGGAGCCAAGTTGGACCGCTCGCTCGCGACGGCGTTCGCGCATCTGTACCGCATGCAGACCGGAGAGCTGCATCGTCCGGACGTCACGGAGGCGCAACTGCGAACAAGCACATCGTGCGACAAGGGCGGTCCGCTTGTCGAGGATTCGGGACCGGGCAACGACTGGAGATGTGTCGTGACGTGGCGGATCCCCGGTTCCGCGGCGGTGGGCTCGGCCATCTATCAGCTCGATGTCAACCCGGACGGACGCTACGTCGCCGACGGCGACGGACCGCAGGAGGTCAACGGCTTCTTCCAGGTTCACACCGTGACCGGTGATGCACCAAATCCCCTGTGGCAGTTCGACGGTTCCGTCGACCTGCTAACCGCAGTCTCGCCTGCGGGAAGCTAACCGCGCTTGGGGGCGGTCTGGGCGAGCGCCTCCTCCAGTGCGCCCTTGCCGCCGGGCTTGCCGGTAATCGCCAGCTCTGGGGACCAGGTGGGGACGCGGCCGACGAGCGCTGCAGCGCGCTTTCGGCCCGCGACCTCGATAGGCGCGCGCTGACGGATCTGGGCGAGCAGCCGGGTGCTGTACTGCTGGGGTGACTCGTCGCCCCCGATCGCGGGTCGATCGAACGCGAAGAACTCGACCCGGACGTTCGGGCGTGCGCTGGGGAACCGCGGGATCGCGAACGTGCCGTTGCACGCAACCCCGATGATCGTCGCCTCCGGCACCGCCTGCGCGAGGTAGCCCACGCCGCTGCGGGCCCGCAGCGCTCGGCCGAGCGAGCGCGTGCCCTCAGGGTAGATCCCGATACATGCGCCCTTGCGAAGCTCCTCGATCGCGCGGTCGAGCGCTCCGCTGTCGCCGGAACCCCGCCTGATCGGAATTTGGCCCATCCCGGTCAGCACCACGCCGAGCAACTTGTTCTCCCACATCGAGGACTTCGCCAAGGCCCTGACCTGCCGGCGGGGCATCGCCGCGATCCCGGTCGTCACTGTGTCCCAGTAGCTGTCGTGGTCGCCAACGAGCAGCAACGGTCCCTCGATCGGCAACAGCTCCAGCCCGGTCACCTGCAAACGGCCCCACCAAACGACACCAGGAGTGGAGGCGATCATCACACCGCGATACGGGGGGCTGATGGGCTCAATGCGATCCGACATCGCCTCGGCAGGCTACCCGGACTTCCGCCGCAAAGCTGAGCGTCGGGTCGTGGCCGTTTCGGAGCTCGATGATTTCGGCGGTGGCGACCGGTCTGTGGTACGACCGATCGTCGACGCCGACCGACCTGAGGAGACGAGATGCTGACCCTTTACGAGCACCCGTTCGCGCTGTACTGCCAGAAAGTCCTGATCGCGCTGAACGAGCAGGGCATCGTCTACGAAGTCCTCGAAGAGCAGCGCGACTTCGACCGCGCTGAGCTGGCCAAGCTCTGGCCGCCGGCATCGATCCCGGTGCTGGCCGACGATGACCAGGTGATCGGGGAGACGTCGATCATCATCGAGCACGTCGCCGGCGCGCAACTGGTGCCTTCGCTGGAAGCCCGCAAGTGGGACCGCATCTGCGACCAGTACATCTCCGACGCAGTCCAGGCGATCGTCTCCGACACGATCGAGGCGCGCTGCGACGAGCGCGCAGTCGCCCGGGCGCGCAGCCAGCTCGAGATGGCCTATGGCATGCTCGAGCCGCAGCTGGCCGGCAATGAATTCCTCGCTGGCGACACGTTCACGATCGCCGATTGCGCCGCCGCGCCCGGCCTGTTCTACGCACTCGCGATCCACCCGTGGGACGAGGACACCCACCCGCACGTGACGCGGTACTACCGCGCGCTCGCGCAGCGGCCGTCGTTCGCTCAGGTGATCGCGGACGCGCGGCCCTATCGTCATCTCTTCCCGCTGCCCTGGCCAGCCGACTTCGACCGCTACCACGAGCCCTCGCCAGGGACACACCCAGGGTGATCACGGGCGCGGCGGTGCGTTGTTCATGGCAAAGTTCGGTCCGTGAGCCTTCTCGGCCGCGGCGCGCGCGGATTGGCGGCCGGCACCATCGGCACGGCAGCGTTCGACATATGGCTGTTCGCGCGGTACCGGCAGGGCGGCGGCACCAGCGACTTCGTCGACTGGGAGACCTCGGCGGGGCTGAGCAGCTGGGATGACGCGCCGGCCCCCGCGCTCGTCGGCAAGCGATTGGTCGAAGGCGTGACGGGCCGCAAGCTCGGGCCCGACCGCGCGCGCCTTGTCAACAACGTCATGCACTGGGGCTATGGGCTCGGCAACGGCGTTCAGTACGGGCTCGTCGCCGGGCGCTTGGGCAAGCCGCCGATCCGCTACGGCATCCCGTTCGGCGCCGCGGTCTGGGGAAGCGACTACGTAATCCTGCCGATCCTGAAGCTCTATAAGCCCATCTGGGAGTACGACCGCAAGACCCTCGGCAACGATCTCGCTGCCCACCTCGTCTACGGGCTCGCGACAGCGGCCATGTTCCGAGCGCTGTCGCGCCAGCGGGTCGACTAGCCGCGCTCACCCTGTTGGCCGCTCAAGGCCGGTGGTGTGCCCGCCGATAGACACATGGGTGCCGCTTTCTCGCGCCGCGCCCTCCAGGTATAGCGATGGCAACGGCTCCACAGGACTCCGCGCACGACGGCCAAGCGGACGCGGCAGGTCGCACGATCGCCCGCGCCTGGCGCAGCTATTACGAGGATCCGGCCGCCGCGCTGGATGCTGCAGTCCGCGGCTACGAGTCGGGACGATCGCTCGACGATGCTGGTCTGCGCGCACGAGCGCGTGCGCTCCAGGGGGCTGTCAGTCTGCATCGCGGTGATCTACAGGGGGCGCTCGAACTCGCGGTCGACGCGCAGCGCTACCTGGGCCAGGCGAGCGATTCGGTGGCCCGTTGCGAGGTTGCTGCGCTGAAGGCTCAGGTGAACTTCTTCTCCGGGTCCTACGCGGACGCTCTGCGCGAGGCTGAGCTCGCTGTCCGAGTTGCGGATGAGTCGCCGGACCGAGAGCTGCGGATCTTCGCGCGACGATCCGCTTGCCTGGTGTTCGGCAACGTCGGCGTCCCGGACTGGGAGCAGCGGCTTCAGGAGCTGCTGCGGCTCTCGGTCGACGCCGGCGACCCGTGGGAGGAGGCGATCTCGCGCAACGATCTCGCGTGCTACCTGCATGAAACAGGCGATCTGGAGGGTGCCGAGCGCGAGATCGAGCGCGCGCTCGACGTGGCACATAGCGTGCCTGGGCTGAACAACTTCGCGCTTGGCGTCCTGCATTCGACGCGAGCCGACATCCGGCTGCTGGGCGAGCGCCCGGCGGCCGCCCTCCGGGACGCCGAGGAGGCGATTGGTCGCCTGCTCGCGAGCGGCGATCCGAACCCATACGTGTTCGGGGTGACCGTCCGGGCGCAGGTGCAGGCGCGGATGGCGCTCGGCCAGTTCGACGACGCTCGTGAGTCGGGCGAGGGGGCATTGGCGTGGCTGGGCGATCGCGTACCCCAGATGCGCAGCCTGATCTTGACCTCACTCGCCGCGGCGCTGCGCGAGGGCGGCCGAGTCGAGGAGGCCTACGACGCATTGCAACGGGCTTGCGACTTGGAGCGCCAAGCGTTCCGGGAGCTCTCACAAGTGCAGTTGAGCCTTGAGCGGGCGACGCTCGAGGCGCGCGAGGCACGTCGTCGCAGCGAACTTCTCAACGCTAAGAACCGTCAGCTGGCGGAGGCTCACGGTGAGTTGGAGCGCCGGGCGAACGAGCTGGAAACGCTACACGCCCAGCTGCGAGAGCAAGCTGAGCGGGATCCGTTGACCGGTGTGCACAACCGGCGCTACCTGGCGCGGGCCCTCGAGCGCCTAACCCACGAGCGGATCGCTGGTCAGCTGAGCCTCGCGGTGCTCGACATCGACCATTTCAAGACAATCAACGATCGCTTCGGACATGCCGTCGGCGATGAGGTCCTGATCCGTATCGCGAGACTGCTGTGCGATCACCTCCGGGAATCGGACAGCATCATCCGCAGCGGCGGTGAGGAATTCATCATCCTCATGCCCCAGACGGCCGCCCAAGCAGCAACGGCGTGCTGCGAGCGCGTCCGCCGCGCCGTCAACACCGAGGCCTGGTCGAGCGTCGCGGACGGCCTGGGCGTGACTACGAGCCTCGGCGTGGCAACCACCGACCGCCCCGACGACCTCGAGGGCGTCATGCGACTCGCGGACAAGCGGCTCTACGAAGCCAAGCGCAACGGCAGAGACCGCGTCGTATCGGAGCTATCGGCGCTCGAGAGCGGTTTGAGCTGAGAAGCTCGACTTCACGAAAGCGACCGCGGCAACTCAGCAGCGATGGCTGGAATCAGGAGCCGGCAGATCCGCCGTTATCCGGCCGATCCCGAACGATCCGAATGTTGTTCGTGCGTGCTTCGAGCCGGTCAAAGGCTCCCTCTAGATCGGTCGAAGGTCGCTCAGTCGACCAACGCTTGCCGACCTGCATGACCTCACCCGCCGCCTCCAACTGTCGAAGCCTCCCCAGCGTCTTTGCGTGGTTGAGCCCGGCAGCCTTGGCGATCCTTCCGGTGGAGTGCTCGCCGCGCGGCAGCTCGCGCAGCACCCGCTTGAGTCGATCCTCGTGCTGCCTCTGGCGCTGGGGGTGCGAACGCACCGCCGGCGGCGGGGCGGGAGTAGGAGGGTCTTTCGGGATCTCCGGGGCGGGCGGCGCATCACCGTATCGGGCGTGGCACGCGGCGCACATCACGATCGGCTGACCGTCGCTCGGGCGCACCACCTTGAACCGCCGCCAGTTGCGTCCCGACCGACAAACGGCGCAGTGGCGCCCGGCGCGCTGGATCTCATCCAGATCTTCGGCTTTAACCGACATCAACAACTCACGATAGCCGCTCGATCGCAGGGACGCTCTTGCTGTGTCACTCCGAGTGAGGATCCCGCCGACTAGGTCTTGAGCACAGCAACGGTCTCGGCAAACGCGGCGTCGGTGGCTTCCGGGTCATAGCGCGGTCCAATGTCGCGGCCGAAGGCGTGCTCGGCGTCGTACACGCGCCAGCGGAAGTTGACGCCTGCCTCCTGGAGCCCGCGCTTGATGACGGCACGGCCGTCTTCTGGCGTGTGCGGATCGTTGGCGCCGAAGATCAACTGCATCTCCCCGCGAATCTCCGATGCGCGCGCGAGTGAGCCGGCGTCGGCATCCTTGCCCAGCTTTCCATCGTGCAGACCGGTCGGATACCAAAGCGCCGTGGCGCGCACGCGCGCATCAAACGCCGCGCGGAAACCCAAGTGTCCGCCGGTGCAGTGCCCTGTGGCGGCGAGTCCGCCGTCCGCCACTCGGCCGTCGGCCTCGAGCCAGTCGAGCGCCGCGCGGATGTCGTCGTCGAAGTCGGCGACTGGCGTGGCTTCGGCGTTCGCCTGGCCGCGGCGCTTGCCCTCGTCGTCGAACGCAAGCACCGTTCCGGGGGCCTCAATCCGGTGATAAATCTCCGGTGCGGCGACCACGAAGCCATAACCGGCCAGTCGCGTGCACCATCGCAGCGTTGAGTCGGTGAGCTGGAAGATGTCTGAGTAGAACACGACGCCTGGGTAGCGCCCCGAGGCCCGGGGGCTGGCGACGAACGTTCGCATCGCCCGCTCCCCGACGGGCACTTCGACGTACTCCTGCGAGATCACCATCGCGTTCAGTGAATCACCGTGCCGCGTCAGGGCGCACGAAGCTAAACGCGACCATATTGCGAGGGAGCGATGCTGGCGCCGATGAATGTGCCTGTGGATCGCGGTCTCATCGTGTGCGGCCAACGCTGCACCACGATCACGGATCAGGAGGACTCAAGTGGACAACGACGATGACGCGGGCTTTCCCAAACTTGCCGCGCCGGCACGCCGCGCGCTGTCAGCCGCCGGCTACACACGACTCGATCAATTAGCTCAGGTCTCCGAACCCGAGCTCAGGAAGCTGCACGGCATGGGTCCCACTGCGATCGCGGCCCTCCGCGAGGCGCTCGGCGAGCGCGGCCTCTCGTTTCACTCGGGCGTCCGGGCGTCCGGCGGGCGGGAGGGGGTGGCAGCGTGTTCCGGCGAGGTCGACGCGTACCTGCGTGCCGTCGAGGAGCCGGGCCGCAGCACGCTTCAGACGCTTCGCCGCACGATCCACGAGATCGTCCCTGACGCCGAAGAGGTGATCTCCTACGGCGTTCCCGCTTTCCGTGTAGGCGGTGCGACGGTCGCCGGCTTTGCCGCCTTCAAGAATCACCTGAGCTTCCTGCCGTTCAGTGGCTCGGTTCTCTCGCAGCTTGCCGGCGAGCTGGATGGCTACGCGATGACCAAGAGCTCCCTGCACTTCCCTGCCGACCGGCCGCTGCCGAAGGCGCTCGTAAAGAAGCTGATCAAGGTGCGCCTGGCGGGGGTGAAGGAAGGGGCGGCGCGTGACCCGACCGAACGTAGGGTCTAGCCGTTGGCGTACAGGACGTCGGCTGCGGGCAGCGAATAGCGGACGATGTACGTAGGGCGCGTGCTGAGCGAGGCCGGTACCGAGGTACGCGACGTCCTCCGCGCAGGCACGCCGACTCATAGCCGACTCCGCGACCGCCTCGTCGCGATCGCTGTGGCGACGGTCG
>DASYFZ010000112.1:0-1839 GCA_036000295.1 Solirubrobacteraceae bacterium | reverse complement strand
TGCATCATCGGTGAGACGAAGCTGCGGTCGATCTTCAGCTCGTCGATCGGCAGGCGCTTGAGGTTGGCAAGCGACGAGTAGCCGGTGCCGAAGTCATCGACCGACAGCCGCACGCCCAGCTCCGACAGGCGGCCGACGATCACGAGGGCGCGCTCGGGGTCGGACATGATCATGCTCTCGGTGATCTCCAGCTGCAGCGCATCGGCCGGAAGGCCGTAGGTGTCCAGAAGCGCTGAGATCTGCACCGGCAGGCCAGGGTCGAGAAGGTTTCGGACCGACAAGTTGACCGCCACCGAGAGGTCGTTGCCGTCAGTGCGCCAGGTCGCACATTGGGCGATCGAGCGCTCGAGCACGTGGCGGGTCAGCGGACCGATCAGGCCGGTCTGCTCGACGGCTCCGATGAACGCGCCGGGCGCGAGCAGGCCGTGCTCGGGGTGCTCCCAGCGGACGAGGCTCTCGGCGCCGCGGATGTCGGCGCCGCGCACGTCGACGATCGGCTGGTAGTGCACGACCAGCTCGTCGCGCTCGAGCGCGCGCTGAAAGTCGCTGATGACGCTCAACCGGTGCACCGAGTTCTGGTCTGAGTCGGCGGCGTAGAGCTGGACGCCGTAGTGGCCATCCTTGGCGGTGTACATGGCGACATCCGCGCGGCGCAGCAGCGTGTGTGAATCATCGCCGTCTACCGGGTACCGCGCGATGCCCACACTCGCTCCCACCTGGAGCGTCATCTGCTCGATCACCGTGGGCTGCTGCACGGTCGCGGTCAGGGCTCGGGCCATCTCCTCCAGCAGCTGTGGGTCGTCGGTCTGTTCGGCGGGCAGGATCGCGAACTCATCGCCACCCATCCTGGCTACCAGCCCCGCCGGCCCGGCGCACTCGACCAAGCGGGGCCCGAGCTCGCGCAAGAGCTGGTCGCCGTAGTGGTGGCCGAGGGTGTCGTTGATCTCCTTGAAGCGATCGAGGTCCAGCAGCATCACCGCGAACGACTCCTCCGCCTCGCGGGCGCGCTCGATGCGCTCGGCGAGCCGTACGCGGAAGCGCTCGCGGTTGGCGAGGCCGGTCAACTCATCGGTCCTGGCGATCCGCTGGAGCTCCTCGCCGCGGCGCTTGGACGTCAGCAGCTCGGCGACGAGGTACTGGAAGATGACGAGCACGATCGCCACGAGCGCCAGGCCGATCGTGCCGACCTCAACGGTGACGAACAGGGTTGCGACCGTCAGCGCAACCGAGAACAACTCCGCCGGCAGAAGCGGCATCAGCACGTCGGCGAACTTGGACGTCAGCGTGCTTCGGTCCAGGTAGCACTGGTAGCCGACGACAAAGACGAAGTTCAACAACTCGAGCGCGATGAAGGTCGCGAACGCCAGCGCGTAGTAGTCGATCTCGTGGGGACCCGTGTGCAGGATCCCGGTCGCCGCTCGAAACCACAGGCCGCCGCCGAGCATCAGCGCCGTGTAGACGACGAGGTTGTTGGACAGGTAGTGGACCTTCTCGCGCGTGTGCAGCCAGCCGACGAGGATCGTCGCGGCGGCCAGCAGGCACGCGGGCGCGCCGCCCAGCAGGGCTACGGCGAGCATCAGGCCCAGAGCCTCCCCCGAGATCCTGATCCGGCTCGCCCCGCCCACCTGGACGGAGGTGAGGCCGCTGATGATCGTCAGCGTCGCGAGCACGACAAGCTCGGCGACGTTCCAGTTCGCATCAGCGACGTTCAGCAGCGCGACCCCGATCACGACCGCAAGCGCGACTCCATAGACGAGCATCAGACCGCGCCCGGGCGTCCGGACACGCACGCGCTGCGTCTCGCGTGTACTACCCATGGGTTCTTGATCGGCCCGCGCG
>DASYFZ010000064.1:0-3380 GCA_036000295.1 Solirubrobacteraceae bacterium | reverse complement strand
TCGCCGTCCTCGTTGATCGCCAACAGCTTCTTGGCGCCCTTGCAGCCGGCCATGTGCTGTGTCGCGCCGCTGATCCCGCACGCGATGTAGATCTCGGGCGAGATCTTCGTGCCGGTCTGACCGACCTGGTCGGTGTGTGGTCGCCAGCCGGCACTCGTGACCGCGCGCGAGCAACCGACGGCGCCGCCGAGCAGCTGGGCTAGCTCCTCGACGATTGCGAAGCCCTCCGCCGAGCCGACGCCGCGTCCGCCCGAGACGACGACGTCCGCATCGGCGAGCGAGACCCCGCCGGTGGACGTGGTCAGGTGCTCGGTGACTGCGACCGCGCCGTTCTGCGCGGCACCGACGAGCTGCACGTCGGGGGCCGGCGCCGCGACGACGGCGTGCGGGGCGATCGTGACCAGCAGCGGCGAGCCGTGCACGCGTGCCTCCTCGAGCAGGCTGCCGCCCCAGCGCACGCGCACGACCGTGGCAGGGTCGCCCGGCGTCACGGACACGCAGTTGGCCGCCATCGGCTGATCGAGTTGCGCGGCTACGTGCGCCATCACCTCGTTGCCGCGGTCTGAGCCAGGTGCCACAACGACGGTAGGTGATCGCTCCGAGATCAACTCGACCACGGCCTGTGCCCACGCCGACGGCGCGTAGGCATCGCCCGTGATGGTGACCGCGGCGACCTCGGACTCGATCCCCTCGGCGAACGCATACGCCTGACGCGATAGCTCGTCGTCGGGCGCCTCAATCAGCGTCAACACGGTCACAGCACGCCCACCTCCGCGAGCACCTCGACGACGGCGGGCGCCGCCTCCGGCCCGCGCCCGAGAATCTGTGCCTGCTTGCCCGAACCCTCCGGGAGCCTCAGCTTGACCATCTCGAGGCGCGGCTCGCTCGGGGTGGGGGGGATCGCGTCCAGCGGCTTACGCTTGGCACGCAGCCGGCCGGGCACCGACGGGTAGCGCGGTAGGTTGATGCCCTCCTTGACGGTGACCACGGCCGGCATCGGGACGCGGTACACGTCGCGCCCGCCGGGGACCTCCTGCTCGCAGCGCAGCGTGCCGTCCTCTACCTCGATCGCCTTGATGCCCGTGACCACCGGCAGGCCCAGCGCATGCGCGACGCGGATCGCCACCTGGTAGTTGCCGGCGTCGGCGGACTCGTTTCCGAACAGGATCAGGTCCTGCTGCTCGGGTTGCTGTCTGATCGCATCGACGATCGCCGCGGCCGTGGCCTGCGGATCCCATTCGGCGCCGTCGGTCACGAGGTGCACGCCGCGGTCGACGCCGATCGCCATCAGGTCGCGCAGCTGCTCCTCGGCCTCGGGCGGCCCGAGCGTCAGCACCGTCGATGCGCCACCGTGCTTCTCGATCAGGCGGACTGCCTCCTCGGCGCCACATTCCTCGTGCGGGCTGACTGTGAAGCCAAGGTGGCGGGTCTGGATCGCGCGCTCGTCGTCGGTCAGCACGATCTTGCCGCCGGTCAGCGGCACGCGCTTTACGCACACCAGCACGTTCATGCTTACGACCGCACTCTCGAGTTCTCAGGATCGAACAGCGGCGTGGAGTCGGCGGTCGCGACGGTCACCGGATAGCGCTCGCCCATGTACTCCACGGCGAGTTCCGTGCCGACCACGGCCTGCTCGGGCGGCAGGTAGGACATCAGGATGTGCTTGCCGACCGACGGCCCGGCGCCGGCGCTGGTCACGTACGAGCGCCGCCCCTTGCGATCTGTCAGCGGCTCGCCGCCGCGGGTCGTCACCGGCTCGCCGCCGAGCATGTAGCGCTTGACCCCGCTTGCAGACGTGTGGTCGTCCACGGTGAGAGTGCACATGACTGTGGCGGGCTCCTTCTCGCGGTGGCGCACATGCGCCTCCTTGCCGATGAAGTCCTGGTCTTTGACCTTGCCCCACGCCATCCCTGCCTCGACGACGTTGAACTCGCTCTCAAGCTCGGCGCCGTAGGCGCGGTAGCACTTCTCCAGGCGCCCGGTCGTCCCGTAGACGCCGATGCCGATTGGGATCAGCCCGTGTGGCCGGCCGGCCTCCTCGACGATGTCCCACAACCGCGCGCCCTGCTCGATCGGCACGTACAGCTCCCAGCCGAGGTCGCCCACGTAGGAGATCCTCGAGGCGAGCACCTGGATCGTGTCGACCTCGAGCGCCTTGCACGTGGCGAACGGCATGCCTTCGTGCGAGACGTCGTCGCCGGTGATCGATTCGAGGATGTCTCGAGCTCTGGGCCCCCACAGCCCGAGCGTCGTCCAGGCGTTCGTCTGGTCGCTGACCTGCGCGGAGCCGTCTTTCGGGAGGTGGTCGGCGAACCACTTGAGGTCCGACATCCCGTAGGCGCCGCCGGTCACGACGCGGAACCTGTCGTGCCCGATCCGCATGATCGTCAGGTCCTGCTTGAAGCCGCCGCCGGGGGTCAGCAGCGGCGTATACACGACGCGCCCGAGCGCGACGTCCATCTGACGCATCGCGACATGCTGGACGGTGTCGAGCGCGCCCGGACCGGTGACGTCGAAGATCGCAAAAGCCGAGAGGTCGACCATGCCGGCGCGGTCGCGCATCGCCAGGTGCTCGGCGTTGATGATCGGCGACCACCAGCGCGACTCCCACTCTGCCTCGCGGCGGGTGACGCGGTCGCCGTACTCGTCGAGCAGGCCGGCGTTTGACTCATACCACTGTGGGCGCTCCCAGCCGGCGGCCTCGAAGAACACGGCGCCGAGCGCGCGCTCGCGCTCGTAGAACGGCGCGAGGCGGATGCGGCGGTCGGACTCCCACTGTTCGCCCGGGTGGACGATCCCGTACATCTTGTTGAAGCCCTCGCAGGCGCGCGCCACGACGTGCCCGCTGGTGCGCTGGTGGTCGTAGCTGCGCGCGATGTTCGAGCCATAGACGTCGATCTCGGATTCGCCGTGCACGATCAGCTCGGCGACGGTCTTGCCGACGCCCGGGCCTTCCTTGATCCACACGGCGGCGGCCGACCACAGGCCCTGCACCTCGGGGGTCTCGCCGAGCAGCGGCATGCCGTCGCCGGTCACCGACAGAAGGCCGTTGATCGCGTACTTCACGCCGACCGACTCGTCGCCGACGATCTCGGGCATCAGCTCGAGCGCGAGCTCCATCTGCGGGTCGAAGTCCGCCTGGGTGAACGGCAGCTCGGTGGGGGTGAGCGCGGACTCCTCGATCGACGGGATGTCGCGCGGATCGAGCGCGATCGGGCGATGCGCGTAGGAGCCGATCTCCAGGCCCGTGCCCTCCTGGCGCTCGTACATGTTGACGTCCATGTCGCGGACGATCGGGTACTCGATCATCCCGGTGGTGTCGGCGAAACGCGGCGCCGGACCGATGTCGATCATCTGGTGGACCATCGGCGTCAGCGGGA
>DASYFZ010000699.1:0-2057 GCA_036000295.1 Solirubrobacteraceae bacterium | reverse complement strand
CGCTCGACGACCTCGTAGCCCAGATCGCGGGCGATCTGGATGATCGACTTGCGGCTGATGCCGTCGAGGATTCCGGCCGTCTGCGGCGGCGTGTAGATCACGCCCTCGCGCACGAGGTAGATGTTCTCGCCTGAGCCTTCGCAGACGAACCCCTGCGAGTCGAGCAGGATCGCCTCGTCGTAGCCCGCCTTGGTCGCCTCGATCTTGGCCAGGACGCTGTTCAGGTACTGGCCGCTGGCCTTGGCGTGCGGGATCAGCGCGTCATGCGAAATCCGCCGCCAGCTCGCGACTTTGGCGCGGACGCCGTGCTGCTTGCCGTCCTCGCCGAGGTAGGCGCCCCACGGCCACACAGCGATCGTCACGTCGACCGGCGCCTCGAGCGGATTCAGGCCCATCTGGCCGTAGCCGCGGTACGCGAGCGGCCGGATGTAGCACTCCGGCAGACCGTTGGCGGCGATCAGTTCGTGCGTCGCCGAACGCAGCTCCTCGAGCGTGTAGGGAATCGGCATGTAGTACAGCTCGGCGGACTTGAACAGCCGGTCGAGGTGGTCGTGATGGCGGAAGATCGACGGCCCCTGTGGCGTGTCGTAGGCGCGGATGCCCTCGAACACCCCGGTGCCGTAGTGCAGGCCATGCGTGAGTACGTGGACCTTCGCGTCCTCCCAGGCAACCATTTCACCGTTGTGCCAGATGAGGTCCGCTTGTTCCACGTGTGCTCCTTAGAGATGTTGCAGGACTGCCTGGGTGGCTTCGGCAGTAGTTGCCTCGCCCCCCAGGTCCCGGGTGCGCAGCCCGTCGGCCAGCGCCCGGTCGACGGCCGATTCTACCGCCGCCGCTTGGGCTTCCAAAGCGAGTCCGTGGCGCAACATCATCGCCGCTGACAGGAACATCGCCAGCGGGTTGGCGGCCCCAGTGCCGGCGATGTCGGGCGCCGACCCGTGGACCGGCTCGAACAAGCCTGGGCCGTCCCCCCCGAGTGACGCACTGGGCAGCATCCCGATCGACCCGGTCAGCATCGCCGCCTCGTCGCTGAGGATGTCGCCGAACATGTTCTCGGTGAGGATCACGTCGAAGTGCCGTGGCGCCGCGATCAGCCGCATCGCCGCGTTGTCGACGAGCAGGTGTTCGAGCTCGATGTTGGGGAACTCGTCGCTGTGCAGGTCGCGCACGACCTCACGCCACAGGCGGCTGGTCTCCAGCACGTTGGCCTTGTCGACGCTCGTCACCCGTGAACGCGCCGCGCCGAAAGCGACCCGCGCGATCCGCTCGATCTCCACGCGTGTGTACACGCACGCGTCAGACGCGCTGTCCTGCGTCCGCGTCTTCTCGCCGAAGTAGATCCCGCCGGTCAGCTCGCGGACGACGAGCAGGTCCGTGCGTTCGATCACCTCGAGCTTGAGCGGGCTGGCGTCGTACAGCGCCGGCAGCGGGCGCACCGGCCGCAGGTTGGCAAACAGCCCGAGGCCCTTGCGCAGGCCGAGCAGGCCCTGCTCGGGTCGGGGCTTGGACGGATCGGTGGTGTCCCACTTCGGTCCCCCGACGGCGGCCAGCAGGACGGCGTCCGCGGCCCGGCACGCCGCCAGCGTCTCGTCGGTCAGCGCAGTCCCGTGAGCGTCGATGCTAGCCCCGCCGAACGGGTGCTCCTCGTATTCGAGCTCGGCTCCGACTGCAGCGAGCACCTCGACCGTCGGAGCGATGATCTCCGGGCCGATCCCGTCGCCGGGGAGCAGTACCACTTTGGGCGCCATGAGGCGCGAGACGGTACCCGAATCTCTAATGGGCGAGCACGAGCTCGTCTAGGCCCTGCTGAGGCGTCATCGGCGTGGGCGAGTCGACGCGCGCGAGCGCGTCCTTGATCACCTGCTGCGATGCGTTGAGCGATTTCGCGACCTCGAAGTTGTGTCGCGCGACGCCCGGCTCGCCCAGCTCCGAAGCCGCCAGACCCGCGCCGAACCAGGAGAACCAGCCGCCGGGCTGACGCGCCGTGGCCTGGCCGAAGCGTGCGAGTGCCTCCTCGTAGCTTCCGGACTGAAGCGCAATCGTGCCGGCCAGGCGCG
>DASYFZ010000423.1:0-7336 GCA_036000295.1 Solirubrobacteraceae bacterium | reverse complement strand
GGATACTGATCGCCTCATCCACCCAGATGCCTCGAACGATCAGCAACCGCAGCGCGGCGCCGGCCGCCGTCAGGGCGACCACGGCAGCCCAGGTCTGGGCCATCGACCAGCCGCCCGCCAGTCCGCCGGACTGGTCACGGGGGGCGGTCGTCGACGATCGCGAGCGATCGAGATATGCGCCGGCGGTGGCCGGCGTCGCCTGGGTTGCCATTACCGGTTGCTCCTACGAGTTGTCGGTTGAGCTCGGGTAGTCGGTCGCGCTCGAGGCGCCGGTTGAGCCCGAATCGCTCGAGCTCGAGCTCGAGGTCTGGCCCTGGTCGCTCGGCGCCGGCTGGGTCTGGGAGGGAACGCTCTGCGGCTGCGGCTGGCCCTGCGGCTGCGGCTGCGGCTGGGCCTGCGGCTGCGGCGCCTGTGCCGGGGCCGGGGTGGTCTGCTCCTGAGCAGGCTGCGGATGCTCGTGCGCCGGCTCTGGCTGCGGCGGCTGCTGCTGGACCGGCTGGGGCTGCTGCCGGACCGGCTGGGAAGCCGGGGCCGACTGCGGCTGCGGGGCCGGGACCGGCTGCGGCTGCGCGGTCGTGGTAGTTGGCGCGGGAGCATGCGGATGCCGCGTGCCGATCGGCGTACTGCTGTGCCTCCGAGGCGCCACCAGCCACGGGTCGCGGTGCCGCACCACGCGGTCCCGCTGGATCCGCTCTGCGCGCCGCGGCACGCGAACCGTATGCCGCGGCGCCGTGCTGACCTGCACGGGAGCCTGCGTAGCGGGCGCCGGCGCCGCCATGGGCTGGGAGGTGGCGGGCGGCGCCGACGCGGCCTGCCGAGGGCTGGCCGCGGCGTGGCCGGCGTTGTGCTGGCGGTGCTCGACCGACGCGCCCCGCAGGCCGGGCGTGCCCGGCCCCGGCAGCGATCCGAGCTCGGCGCTGACGCCGCCGGTGACGGCGCCAATCGCGAGCAGGGCGGCGGCTCCAGCCGCCGGCGCGCCAATTGCGCCTGATGTCTTGGCGATCGACCTCGTCGCCGGATTTGTCATGCGGTGCTGAGGAGATGTGTTTGACATATCGAGCCTGTGGTCGTGGTTGCCTCGGTCGGTCGGTCGGGGCACGGGCGTGCGTCTGCACCGCACGGCGCTGCACCGCACAGCGCTGCACCGCGCGGCGGTGCACACACCGGCACTGCGGACATCGACGGACACCCCTGCGTCGTCGGCGTCGCGCTAGCCCCGGCCTCGAAGAACGCGGTTACCTCCGAGCGGCGTCGCCGAAACCGCGTTCACTAGGACTTTGCAATCTCCGAATAGGCCCGGAAACCTGAGCATCGAGCGTTCATGCCTGCTCGCGCGACTCGCCCTATCCTCAATGTGAGCTGCCTCACATGACCCAATACATCTTCACGACCTACAAGCTCTCCCGCCGGTTCCCGCCCGACCGCGAGGTCCTCACCGACATCTCGCTGTCGTTCCTTCCCGGCGCCAAGATCGGCGTGCTGGGCTACAACGGCGCGGGCAAGTCGACGCTGCTGCGGATCATGGCCGGGATCGACACGGAGTTCGACGGGCAGGCGCAGCTGGCGCCCGGCGCGACCGTGGGGATGCTCGAGCAGGAGCCGACGCTCGATCCCGACAAGGACGTCCGCGGCAACGTCGAGGAGGGCGTAGCCGAGATACGCGCGCTGCTGGACCGCTTCAACGACCTATCGATGAACTACTCCGACGAGACCGCGGACGAGTTCTCGCGCGTGCAGGAACAGATCGACGCGGTCGACGGATGGAACCTCGACACCACACTCGAAATCGCGATGGATGCGCTGCGGTGTCCGCCGCCCGACGCCGACGTCTCCACGCTGTCGGGCGGCGAGCGGCGCCGTGTGGCGCTGTGCCGGCTGCTGCTGCGCCAGCCCGACCTGCTGCTGCTCGACGAGCCGACCAACCACCTCGATGCCGAGTCGGTCGCATGGCTCGAGCGCCACCTGCTGGACTACCGCGGCACCGTCGTCGCGATCACCCACGACCGGTACTTCCTCGACAACGTCGCCGGTTGGATTCTGGAGCTGGATCGAGGGCGGGGAATCCCGTATGAGGGCAACTACTCCGGCTGGCTGGAGCAGAAGCGCACGCGGCTCGACGCAGAGGCCCGGCAGGAGACCGCCCGGCGCCGGACGATTGAGCAGGAGCTCGAGTGGGTCAGGCTCAACGCCAGCGCCCGGCGCAACAAGCCCAAGGCCCGGCTCAACGCATACGAGGCGCTGCTCGCCCAGGACCGCAACGTCAAGCTCGACCAGGTCCAGATCCACATCCCGGCCGGCCCCCGGTTGGGCGAGATCGTCGTCGAGGCCGATGACGTCCGCAAGTCCTACGGCGATCGCGTGCTGATCGACGACCTGTCGTTCAAGCTGCCCAGGGGCGGCATCGTCGGTGTGATCGGGCCAAACGGCGCCGGCAAGACGACGCTTTTGCGGATGATCACCGGCCAAGACAAGCCCGACTCGGGCGCGCTTGCGCTCGGCGACACCGTCGAGCTCGCATACGTGGACCAATCCCGCGACGCGCTGGACCCGGACAAGACCGTCTGGGAGGAGGTCTCTGGCGGCGTCGAGCAGATACCGCTCGGCGACCGCACGGTCAACAGCCGCGCCTATGTCGCCGGCTTCAACTTCAGGGGCACCGAGCAGCAGAAGAAGGTCGCCAAGCTGTCGGGCGGCGAACGAAACCGCCTGCACCTGGCCAAGCTGCTGCGGACCGGAGGCAACCTGCTGTTGCTCGACGAGCCGACCAACGACCTCGACGTCGACACGTTGCGGGCGCTGGAGGAGGCGCTGCTCGCGTTTGCGGGCTGTGCCGTCGTGGTGTCGCACGACCGGTGGTTTTTGGACCGCATCGCCACGCACGTGCTCGCGTTCGAGGGCGACTCGCAGGTGCGCTGGTTCGAGGGCAACTTCGAGGCCTACGAGGACTTCCGCCACGAGCAGCTCGGCGCCGACGCAGACCGGCCCAAGCGCATCACCTACAAGAAGCTCGTCCGCGGCTAGGACAAGATCGACAGCAGCTCAGCCGCGTCGCGAGCGACGGCGTCTGCGGCGCGCAGCTCGTCGACCGCGAACGGCCCGGTTGCAACCGCGACCGATCGGGCCCCGTCTGCGTGGGCGCAGGCGATGTCGCGCGGCGTGTCGCCGATCACGATCGTCCGCTCGCGCGGGTACGGCGCACCGGGTCCGCCGGCCCGGCGGCGGGCGATCCCCGGCAGCTCGGCGCGGTCCTCGGCGTCAGAGCCGAACGCGCCGATCGCAGCATCGAACCAGCGGCCGATCCCGGCGCGGCTGAGCTTGAGCCGTGCGATCACCTCGTAGTTGCCGGTCACGAGCCCGAGCGTTCGATCGTCGCGCTGCGACAACTGCTCCAGCAGCTCCGGGATCCCTGCGAGCACGGTGTGCGACAGATCGTCGGGGCACAGCCGCGCGTAGGCGCGACCCGCCTCCTCTCCGACCGCGTCGGCCCTGTCGTCGATCTGCTTGGCGCCGACGCCCGCATCGAGCAGGATCGCGCGCGTGATCTCGCGATCGGTGCGGCCCGCCGGCGTTATCGGACGGCGGCTGACGTCGGCCTCGATCCCGTGCACCGCCAGGAGCGCTTCGTGCAGCGCCGCGCGATGCTCCTCGGTCGCGCCCGCAAGCAGCGTTCCATCGATGTCGAACAGCAGCAGCAGCCTCGCGGGTCGCTCGCGCGAGTCCACGACAGAGGCTCAGCGCTGGAACGACATGCCCGGCTCGAGCAGCTTGGCGAACGCCGCGATCAGCTTCGCTGCCGCGTCGATGTCGGCCACCGAGACCATCTCGACCGGCGAGTGCATGTACCGGCACGGCACCGATACCAGCCCGGTCGGAACTCCGGCCCGGCTGAAGTGGATGGCGTCCGCGTCGGTGCCGGTGCCGCGTCCCAGCGACTCAACCGTGAACGGAATCGACTCGTCGGTCGCCGCCTGGTGGAGCAGTTCGAACAACCGCGGATGAAGCGTGGTGCCGCGTCCGATCACCGCTCCGGAGTCGAGCGGGTGCTTGGTGATCGGCCCGAGCTCGATGCCCGGCTGATCGGTCGCATGCGTCAGATCGACCACGATCGCGAGATCCGGCTCGTGAAAGAACGCGCTCGTGCGTGCACCGGCGAACGTGGTCTCCTCCTGAACGACGGCGAACGCCAGCACGTCACCCGGAGCGCCGCCGGACTCCGCGACCAGCCGCGCCGCCTCGGCGGCCACGTAACAGCCGACGCGGTTGTCGAGCGCGCGCGAGACGACGCGTCCGTGGCGCAGCTCGAGGGGCATGGCGTCGATCACGGCGACGTCACCGATGCGCACGAGCCCGCGGGCCTCATCGCCGTCCTTGGCGCCGATGTCGATGTGCAGGTCCTTGATCTCGGGGACCTTCTTGCGCTCGTCGTCCTTGATCAGATGGATCGCCTTGCGTCCGATAACCCCGATCACGGGGCCGTTTTGCGTGTCGATCCGCATCCTCTGTCCCACGAGCACGGCGCTGTCCCAGCCGCCGACCTCGCCGAAGTGCAGGTAGCCCTCGTCGTCGATGTGAGACACGTGCAGGCCGATCTCGTCGATGTGGCCGACGATCGCGAGCTTCGGGCCGTCGGCGGTACCGGGCACGCGCGCGAACGACGAACCGAGGTGGTCGGAACCCACCTCCGCCGCAAAGCCGGCGCAGCCGTCGCGCCATGCCTTCGCAGCGGCGGTCTCGTGCCCCGAGGGTCCGGCCGCGGTCAGGAGCTTGGTGAGGAGCTCTGGCGCCGACATCGCCGGGAAGGCTATTGACAAAGTCGCGTTGGTGGCTGCGCCGATGTCCGGGTACCTTCTACGCATGTCCGACGAACCTGCCTCGCCGGGCGCCACCGAGGCGCTCACGGAGCTGGCCGATGAGCTCGTTGCTCGCGGCCAGGGGCGCACGCCGACCTGCGTTGAGCTCTCTGAGCTCAGCGAGGTTGCCAACGACCACGACCTCAGCGAGGACGACACGCAGGCGCTGGCGGAGCTGCTCGAGGAGCGCGGGTTCGATGTACGCGACGACTGCGGTCGCAATGGTGTCGAGCAGACCACCTACAACAACGTCGACCTCGCCGAGCGCACGACCGACGCCCTCTCGCTGTTCATGCAGGAGGTCCGCCGCTATCCGCTGCTGACCCGCGACGAAGAGGTGGAGCTCGCCAAGGCGATCGAGCGCGGCGACCTCGCCGCCAAGGAGCGCCTGGTCAATTCGAACCTTCGGCTGGTGATCTCCAATGCCCGCAAATACGAAGGTTTTGACCTCTCGCTGCTCGACCTCATCCAGGAAGGGATCCTCGGCCTGATCCGCGCCGCCGAGAAGTTCGACTACCGCAAGGGGTTCAAGTTCTCGACGTACGCGACGTTCTGGATCCGCGAATCGATCCAGCGCGCGATCGCCAACAGGGCCCGCACAATCCGCATTCCGGTCCACATCGGGCAGCTCGAGCGCAAGATCGCGCGGGCCCAGCGCGAGCTCGTCGTTGCGCTCGGTCGAGAGCCGACCGACGAGGAACTGGCTCGCGCCGCCGAGGTCGACGTCGCAGACGTCCGCCAGGCGCAGGAGGTGGCGCGCGTGGTGACGAGCCTGGATCGGCCCGTCGGCGAGGAGGAGGAGACCACCCTCGGGGCGTTGATGCCCAGCCAGGACCGCGGTCCCGAGGAGGAAGTCGAGATCGCACTGCAGGGAGACGCGCTGCGCAGCGCGCTGAATCGGCTCCCCGAGCGCGAACGCGAGGTCGTCAAGCTGCGCTACGGGATCGATCTCGAGCAGCCGACGCCCCTGCGCGAGACTGGAAGGCGCCTGGGGATCACCTCAGATGCCGTCCGCAAGCTCGAACGAAAGGCATTGGCGGAGCTAGCGGCCAGCCGCGAGCTCGACGGTCTGCGACCGGCGGCTTAGCGGCCGCCTGAAATCACCGTGATCCGGGCCTCGCCGTGACCGATGATGGTCTCGGGCTCCCGGATCTGCCAGGCAAACCACCTGGCGAGATGCAT
This sequence comes from Solirubrobacteraceae bacterium, assembly GCA_036000295.1. Classification (GTDB taxonomy): domain Bacteria; phylum Actinomycetota; class Thermoleophilia; order Solirubrobacterales; family Solirubrobacteraceae; genus Palsa-465. Next base: position 1,304 of record DASYFZ010000423.1, on the reverse strand, counting down.
GATCTTGAGTGCCACGAGGTCATCTGTACCCGGCTGTTCAGGATTACTAACTTTTATGATTCCTACTGGTGCTGCAGGCCGACGCTGAGCGAAAAGCCCTGGAAAACAGGGTAATCCGCGGCTAGGCGGCCAATAGCTGCCGCAGCACGAACTGGAGGATGCCGCCGTGGCGGAAGTAGCGCTGCTCCTTTGGCGTGTCGATCCGCACCGTCACGGTGAACTGCTTGTCGTCGGCGTGCACCGTGAGCTCGCGGGGGATCTCGTCGGCATCGGCCAGACCGGCGATCGCGAACGTCTCGTGGCCGGTCAGCCCCAGCGAGCTCGCCGACTCCCCGTCGGCAAACTGCAGCGGCAGCACGCCCATCCCGACGAGGTTTGACCGGTGGATGCGCTCGAAGCTCTCGGCGATCACCGCACGGACGCCGAGCAGCCGCGTGCCCTTTGCCGCCCAGTCGCGCGAAGAGCCCGACCCGTATTCCTTGCCTGCCAGCACGACGAGCGGCGTGCCCTCCTCCTGGTAGCGCATCGCCGCGTCGTAGATCGACATCTCCTCCTCATCGGGGAGGTGGAGGGTCACCCCGCCCTCGGTGCCCGGAGCGAGCTGGTTGCGCAGGCGGATGTTGGCGAACGTGCCGCGCATCATCACCTCGTGGTTGCCGCGGCGGGAGCCGTATGAGTTGAACTCGCGCGGCTCGACGCCATGCTCGACCAGGTATTTGCCGGCAGGGCCGTCGCGCTTGATCGAACCGGCGGGCGAGATGTGATCGGTGGTGACGCTGTCGCCGAGCACGGCGAGCACCCGGGCGCCCTCGATGTCGGCGACGGGCTCGGGCTCGCGGGGTAGATCTTCGAAGAACGGCGGCCGGCGCACGTACGTCGACTCGTCGTCCCACGCGAAGCTGTCGCCGGTGGGAACCTCGAGCGAGTTCCAGCGCTCGTCGCCGTCGAACACCTCGCCGTAGCTCTTGCGGAACATGTCCGATTGCACGGCGTCCTCGATCGTCTCGGCGACCTCGGCAGCACTCGGCCAGATGTCCTTCAGGAACACGGGATGCCCATGGTCATCCTCGCCGAGCGGCTCGTCGTAGAGGTCGATGTCCATCGTGCCCGCGAGCGCATAGGCGACGCATAGGGGCGGCGACGCGAGGTAGTTCATCTTCACATCGGGGTTGATCCGGCCCTCGAAGTTGCGGTTGCCCGACAGCACCGAGACGACTGCGAGGTCGCCGGAGTTGACGGCGGCGGAGATCTCCTCCGGCAGCGGTCCGCTGTTGCCGATGCAGGTCGTGCACCCGTAGCCGACA
>DASYFZ010000695.1:0-5593 GCA_036000295.1 Solirubrobacteraceae bacterium | reverse complement strand
ATCGGCGCGCGCGGCGGCGGCCAGCTTGCCGCCGGTGGTGGCGACGATCCGGCGCGCCCCGAGCGCCCCGGCGGCCTCGTAGATCGCGAGCGTCTCCTCGGTCTCACCCGAGTAGCTCGAGCAGAGCACGGTGGTGTCCGGGGTCGTCCAGGCCGGCAGCGCGTAGTCGCGCGCCAGCACGATCGGCCGCGAAGCGCGGTCGCCGAGCACCTCTCGGGCCAGCGCCCCGCCGATCGACGATCCGCCCATCCCGGCGACGACGAGGCCTCCCGGCGCGTCGTGCTCCTGGAGATTGGCCGATTCCACCCGCCACAAGGCGTCGCGCAGGTGGTCTGGCCACGAAAGGATGTCCTGCATCTGCCCTGCGCGGTCGATTGCCGCGACCGCGTCCCGGGTCAGATCCCCGCTGGTGCTGGTAGTCAAAACTTGATCGCTCCCTCCGGCAGCTGGACCCCGGGGAAGATACGCGCCCCGGCTGTCAGCACGTTGTCCGAACCGACCTTGACACCTTCGCCAAGGACCACACGATCCTCGACGTGACAGTGGTCGCCGATCTGCGCACCAGCGCCGACGATCGACCCCCGGACGGTGCTCCGCTGTCCCACGCTGGCGCCGTCGAGCAGCACCGAGCTCTCGACGTGCGCTCCCGGGCCGATCGTCACGTTCTCGCCCAGCACGGTTCTCCCGCCCACGATCGCCCCAAACGCGATGGTCGAGCCGGCTCCCACCAGAGCGGGGGCGACCACGCGGCCCCGGACGTCTGCGCCGTCCTGGAGCGCCCGCCCGGCCTCACTGAGCCGCCGGCCGATCTCGGTGCTGACGTTGCCCTCGAGGATGTCGAAGGTGCCCTGGAGGTAGCGCTCAGGCGTGCCGATGTCCAGCCAGTAGCCGTCGGCCGGATAGCCGTACAGGCCCCGGCCCACCAGCGTCGGGAACACCTCGCGCTCGATCGAGATGTTGGTGCCGGCGGGCGCCATGCCGTCGAGCACGCTGCGCTCGATGATGTAAGCGCCGGCGTTGATCAGGTCTGTCTCGGTCTGCTCGGCGCCGGGCTTTTCGATGAACTCCCGCACCGAGTTGTCGGCGTTCAGCGGCACCAGCCCGTAGGCCGATGTGTCCTCGACCGGGATCAGCGCCAGCGTGGCCAGCGCCCCGGTCCGCTCGTGCTGGGCGAGCTCCGCCGTGAGGTCGATATCGGTGAGGACGTCGCCGTTGAGCATGAAGAAGCGCTCATCGAGCAGGTCCTCGGCGAACTTCAGCGCGCCGCCGGTGCCCAGCGGCTCCGGCTCCTCGATGTAGCGCAGGCGGATGCCCAGCGACTCGCCGTCGCCGAGGACCCCGCGCACGCCGTCGGCCATGTGGCCACAGCCGAGGATCACGTCGTCGACGCCGTGGCTGCGCAGCCATTCGAGCATGTAGGAGATGAACGGACGCCCCACCAACGGCACCACCGGCTTGGGGATCGTCGACGTGAGCGGGCGCAACCGCGTGCCCTGCCCCCCCGCGAGGATCAGCGCTTGCATGCGAGAGCGCTACCGGCCGATGCCCTCGTAGGCGAACCCAGAGGCGAGAACCGCTTTGGTGTCGACGAAGTTGCGACCGTCGATCACGACCCGCCCGTTCATCGCGTCGGCCGCAGCCGCCCAGTCGAGCTCGGCGAACTCGGGCCATTCGGTGACGATGATGCAGGCGTCGGCGCCGGCCAGTGCACCGAGCGCCGAGTCGGCGAACTCGACGCCCACCATCAGCTTGCGGGCCTCGTTCTCGGCGATCGGGTCGTAAGCGCGGACACGGGCGCCGTCGGCCTGTAGACGGGCCGCCAGCACGAGCGAGGACGCCTCGCGCATGTCGTCGGTGTCGGCCTTGAACGCCAGGCCCAGCAGCGCCACGGTCTTGCCGACGAGCGAGCCCAGATGCTTCTGGAGCTTGCCGATCACGCGCCGCTTCTGGAGCTCGTTGACCTCGATCACGGCGGTCAGCAGCTGGAAGTGGTAGCCCGAGTTGCCGGCCAGCTGCTTGAGCGCGGACACGTCCTTGGGGAAGCACGAGCCGCCGAATCCGATGCCGGGCTTGAGGAAGTGGGTGCCGATCCGCTGGTCGAGGCCCATCCCGCGCGCCACCTCGAGCACGTCCGCCCCGGTCTCCTCGCAGACGTTGGCGATCTCGTTGATGAACGAGATCTTCGTCGCCAGGAACGCGTTGGCAGCGAGCTTGATCATCTCGGCGCTGGCGATGTCGGTGCGTACGAGCGGGGCGTCGAGCGGCTTGTAGAGCTCGACGACGGCATCGCCGGCCCAGTCGCCCTCGTCACCGACGACCACGCGATCGGGGTTCAGGAAGTCCTTGAGCGCCGAGCCCTCCTTGAGGAACTCGGGGCAGGACACGTACGCGAAGCCGGACTTGCCGTGCTCCTCGAACGCGCGCTTGATCGCCGCGCCCGTGCCGACCGGCACGGTCGACTTCATCACCAGCGCGTGACGGTCGGACGCCGGCATCGCGCCGACCACGGAGTACACCGCCGACAGGTCCGCGTCGCCCGAGTAGGTCGGCGGCGTGCCGACGGCGACGAACAGCAGCCGCGCCTTCTCCAGCGCGGGTGCGATCTCGGTTCCGAAGTGCATGCGCTCGCGATTTCTCGCCACGCATTCGGCCAGGCCGGGCTCATAGATGGGGATTTCGCCCCGCTCCAGACGAGCGATCTTGTTGGCATCAACGTCCACGCAGTAGACCTCGCTGCCGAGCTCCGCAAAGCCCGCCGCGGTGACCAATCCCACGTAGCCGGTGCCGATGACTGCAATCGGTTCGCGTCCCGCCATAAGCGCCTGAGGGTACAACGAGACCCGCCAAGCGGATCTTTCGGCTAGCCGTGCGCCCGGGTCAGAGAGGCCGCAATCCCCAGCATCTGGGCGTTTGAGAGGTTCGACGTCAGCGTGTTGGAGATCCAGTAGGCGGCGCCCCCGGTCTCCCAGGCCACCATCGTGATCTTCGAACCGTCGAAGTACTCCATCAGGCGCTTGCCGTGGACCGTGCGCGTCGCCTCGGGGTTGGAGAGGATCGGCGCTTTCGTCCAGGTCGTCCCCTGCACCCCGTAGTACTGCCCGAGCAGCGAATTGAGCACGATCGTCATCCGGTAGGCGGGGAAGTGCACGCCGTTGCGGGCACGGATCCGGTAGGCGCGGGGATACGAGTTCGGGATCGGACCCTCGCTGCAGGTCCCGTCAGTGCAGTACCTGGACCCAGTGGCAATCGCCCGCGGGTAGTAGACCGGCAGCGACGGAGAGGTCGCGATCTTGGCCGCCTGTGCCTGGCCGTCGCTGACGTCACCCGTCAGGTTGGCGTCGGCCAGCGACTGCGCAGAGGGCTGCCTGCTATGGGGCTTCTTGCCCTTGGCGGCGGGGTGTGCCGCCGCCTTGGTGGGTCGCATGAATGCCCTGTACGCCGCCGCTTCGCCCGCTGCGGTTGCGCTCACGTAGCACGGGGTCACGGCGCCAACCTGAGTGGTCTGGCCGAGTGCGTTGGTCGTCGTCGCACCGGAAGCGCACGGCAGGAAGATCGCGGGGAACGGAATCTGCTTGATCGAGTGGCCCTGCGAGAACGCGACCAGGTTGAACAGGTTCAAGAGCCCGTCGAGCGTGTGCAGATTGGAGTCGGTCTGCGTGTGCTTGCCGAAGATCCGCAGCAGCGTGTCCCGGTTGGAGATCAGCTGCGAGATGCTGTATTGCGCCTTGGCCCAGCGCAGGAAGTCCTGCTGGCGCGCGTTTCGCACGAGGTCTGAGTCGGTGTGGCGGAAGCGCACGAACGACAGCGCGTCCGCACCACACAGGCGCTGGTAGCCGGGCTGCAGGTCGATGCTCGAATAGTCGGTGAACGCGGTGTTGTTGTAGTAGCGGTGATCGACGTCGGTGTACACGCACCCGATCGCGTTGACGAGATCCTCGAAGCCGCCGAAGTTGACGTCGACGATGTGGTTGATCTGGAGCCCCGGGAACACCCCTTTGAGCACCTTCACGAGCAGGTTCGGGCCGCCGATCGAGTACGCGGCGTTGATCTTGTCGGTCGCAAAGCCGCCACCCTCGGGAATCTCCACCTTCAGGTCGCGCGGCACCGACATCACGTTGATCGTCGACGAGCCCCCGTCCATGTGGACGAGCATCATCGTGTCGGTGTTGGACTGGCGAAACGGCTCGCCGATGCGGTGATCGGACCCGATCAGCAAGATCGTCTGCGGGTTGCCGGGCTTGGGAATCGTGATCTTCGCGTGGCTGATCGGAGCCGACACCGAGATGTCGGCGACGAGCTGCTTGAACTGCAGCAGCCCCGCCACTGCCGTGGTGGTCGCAGTGAACGCGATCACGAGCACCGCCGCGATCGAAAATCGCACCAGCGACCCTCGTCGCGAGCGCGGGATCAGCCGCCTCACGCCAGCCCTCCCTCGATTGCCTTGAGACCGCGCTCGGAGACGTCGGTCTCTTCGAGCCACATCGGCAGCGCCCGGATGAAGTCGCCCAGCGCCCGCCGATAGCGCGCCATCGAGCTCAGCGAGACCCACTCATCAGGCCCGTGGTGCCCGGCGCCGCCAGGACCGAACTCGACCGCCGGAATCCCGGCGCCGAGGAACGACGCGGCGTCGGAGGCGCCGTCGCGCCCGACGCTCATCGCCTCCCCCCGGATCGAGCGCGCCACGGCTTCACGGAGCGCGCGGACGTAAGGATCGGTACGCGCGACCGACACCGGGGGCCAGATGAATGTCCGCGTCACGTCGATCTCCGGAATCGACTCGACCTGAGTCAGGATCTCGGCCGGATCCTGGCCTGGCAGGTAGCGGATGTCCACGGCCATCGTGCACTCGTCGGGAACCTTGTTGAGCGCGTCGCCGCCCATGATCCGCCCGAGGTTAATCGAGGGGCGGTCGAACATCTCCGAGGACTCGCGTGAGAATGGCAGCGTTTCGATCGCGCGGAACACGTCGATCGCCTTGAGCACGGCGTTGTCGCCCAGCCACGGGGTGGAACTGTGGGCCGCACGCCCATGAACCTCGATGCTCATCGCCAGCACGCCCTTGGCCTCGACGCCGATGTGCAGGTTGGTCGGCTCACCGGTGATCGCAAAGTTGCCGCCCAGGCCGCGCTTGACGACGCCCTCGGTGGCGCGCTCGTCGAGTTCCTCGGACTCCTCATCGGGGACGCACACGAGCCTGACGCGCACCCGCTCCTGGCGCTCGACGTCCTTGAGCGCGCACATCATCGCCGCCAGCGCGCCCTTCATGTCGTAGGCACCGCGGCCGAACAGCTTGTCGCCGTCGATCCGCGGTTCGTACTGCTCCTGGCGCCCTGGCACCACGTCGAGATGGCCGTGGAAGACCACGCACGGCAGGTCATTGCGCGCAGGTCCGACCTCGGCCACCAGCACCGGCAGGCCGTTGTGATCGTGATGCAGGACTTCGATGTCGCGAGATTCAAGCCAACCCTTGACAAATCCTGCTGCCGCGACGAGTTCCTCGGCGCGCGACGTGTCGTAGGAGATCAGCCGCTCTGCAAGGATCCGCTCGTCGACCATCCCGAGCGGCTACGAACCTTCAGCTATTGCCAGGAAG
>DASYFZ010000690.1:0-2616 GCA_036000295.1 Solirubrobacteraceae bacterium | reverse complement strand
GTCCATTCGGTCGAGCGTCTCGAATACCGGGCCGACGGCCTCGTCATAGGCCTCCTGCGATGAGGCGAAGCCCGCGCGGTAGACGCCATTGTTGAGACCGCTATAGACCCACTCGTTCACGGCATCGATCTCCGCGCGCAGATGGGCCGGATAGAGGTCGACATCGGGATGCTCGGCCCACTCGTTGAAGGCACCGTCGAGCATCACGATGATCTCGGAGGACTCGTTGTTGATGATCTGGCCGGACGTGCGGTCCCACAGGACCGGAACGCTGTAGCGGTCGTCGTAGCCGGGGTAGGAGCGCTCGTAGGCCTCCGATAGATACTCGAAGCCGTTGATCGGATCGCCCGTGGCGCCCGGGGCCTCGCGGAACGCCCAGCCCTCGCTATCGCGGATCGGATCGACCACGGAGAGGCCGACAACCTCCTCGAGTCCTTTCAGCGCACGCACCGTGACGGTGCGGTTCGCCCAGGGGCAGCCGAGCGACACGTAGAGGTGGTAGCGGCCTGGCTCGGCCGGGAACTCAGCGCCGGCGTCGTTTGACACCCAGCGGCGGAAGATGCTGTCGCGGCGGACGAACCGCCCCGAATCGTCGCTGTCGACGCCGCCCGGGACGCCCTTCCAGAAGTCGGTCCTGACACTCACCGGTGCACCTCCGTTCGGATGCCGAGGGCAAAGCGATCGCGTTCGTGAGCCAGCCAGTCTAGTCGTGCCCCGCGGCGCGGCGATCTGGTCCACAAGGTCGGCGTTGCGCTGCGCGTCCGGCCTTCAGAGCCATGGGCTGACGAGCAGCGCGAGGTCGACGACGAACAGCACGATGACCACGTCGTTGAGTACGGCGGCGTCGGGCAGTCCGGGCGCGACCTGCACCAGTCCCCACAGGGCGAACGCGGTCACGAGGATCGAGCGCGTCAGCAGCTCGCGGGCGGTTTCGTGGTGTGCGAGCACGTGAGCGACATACGCCGCGGCGGCGAGGAACAGGGTCGTGCCCTCGAGGGCCCGCGCGGCGGCGCCACCCCAGCCCGCCCGGACGCCGATTGCCAGCAGGCCGAAGAGCGCACTGAGGGTGATGAGGGCGCCCGCAATGTGGGGAAGCCGGCGCGGGCCGGGTCTCATCGGCTCGGATCAGACATCGCCGATCGGCGATGCGTCAACGTCGGTAGTACTCGCCGTTGATCTCGATGTACTTCTGCCACTCGTCGGGCAACTGGTCCTCGGCGAAACAAGCGTCCACCGGACAGGCCTCAACGCAGGCGTCGCAGTCGATGCATTCCTCGGGGTCGATGTAGAGCTGCGGCGCGTCATCGAACCCTTCCTCGTCCTGGCTGGGGTGGATGCAGTCCACGGGGCAGACCTCGACACACGAGAGGTCCTTTGTCCCGATGCACGGCTCCGCGATCACGTACGTCATGCGCTCGTCCTCTTGGCAGGCTCGTCTGGTCGCCTAGCACTGTGGCACTTCAACCACGCTTGAAGTCAAGCGCTGCCGATCGCGCTCCGCCGGGATCGCCCCGATCCGCTGGGCGGGCTGTGCTCGCGCAGCGGCAACACACGCTCGTCGAACATGCGACAGACGTCGATCGACTCGCAATTGCATCTGCTGCAGATCTTCAGCACACGGCGCACCGAGGTCGCCCGAGCGATCAAGTCGTCGAGCTCTGGCAGCTTCGATAGAGCCAGGTCTCGCAGTCGCTCATGCGCGAGCTCGTCGCGCGAGCCGAGCAGGTCGCGGATCTCCACGAGCGTGAACCCGACCCGCTGCGCCGCATCGATGATCGCAAGCCGGCGGAACACCTCGTCGCCATAGCGACGCTTGCCTGCCGCGCGCTCCGGCTCGGGCAGGAGTCCGCGGGTCTCGTAGTAGCGGATCCGCGAGGTGCTCATTCCCGCCCGTTCGGCCACCTCGCCAATTGCCATCTGCCGCGGCACGTCGGTCAATCCTCCGGGCACGGTTGTCTCAACTTGACTTCAAGCGCAAGGGTACCGGCATGAGGGTGTCGGTCTCCCCGCATGGAGGCTCACGCCGGCGCGGGGAAGATGCCGAGCTGACTCAGCCGAGACAGGTTGTCCTCCACGCCGAGCGCGGACACCAATCTCCCGTCGCGGATCTCGAAGATGTATACCTCCGTGACGTTCTCGAACCTTCGGCCGGTGGGCGGTACTCCGAGCCACTCCCCGAGATGCGTGCCCGAGCACCTGAAGTGGGCAACGACCTTCTCGCCCTCGGCGATGAGCTCCACGATCTCCATCGTGAAATCCGGAAACGCTCCTCGGAACGGCTCCACCCACCGTTTCGCAACCTCGGCGAACGGCCCAGCCGCGACCTGTTCGAGATCGTCGAGGTTGTGTTGGCCGACCGCCCCTTCGACCAACCGACGCACCAGCCGCTTGTTGTCCTCGACGGCCACTCAGTCCTCCCGCAATCCGATCGCGCTACTGACAGCCGCAGCCGCCGCCGGCCGTGGTTTCGGGAGCGCAGCAGGTCGCCTTGGCTGTGGGCTCGCAGCAGGTGGTCTGCTCGGTGTTCGAGCAGCACGAGGCGGCGCCGAGCAGGCCAGACTCCATCGTCACACGCGTGACGTCGTCCGCAGGCTTCCTGGCGCGGACGATCGCTGA
>DASYFZ010000665.1:0-1510 GCA_036000295.1 Solirubrobacteraceae bacterium | reverse complement strand
CCGAGGAGGCAGCCGATGGTGAGTGATCGCGCCCCCACGCCGCTGTCGCTGGCCTGGCGCCAGTACCGGCTCGAGCGACGCCTGTTCTGGCGCAACCCGAGCGCGGCGTTCTTCAACTTCCTGCTGCCGCTGCTGTTCCTCGTTGCGGGCGGCATCATCCTGCATGGCAACCAGACCGACCTCAACAAGCTCGTCCCGTCGATCGCCGGCATGGCCGTGATGTCGACGACGTTCACCGCGCTGTCGTACAACATCGTGTTCCTGCGCGAGCGCGGCGTGCTCAAGCGCATCCGTGGGACGCCGCTGCCGACGATCTCCTATTTCGGGGGCGTGGCCGCCAACGCGGTCACCAACACGGCGCTGCAGATCGTGATCATCGTCGTCGCGGGGAAGGTGTTCTTTGGCCTCGATTGGCCGCCCGAATGGGGTTCGCTCGTGGTCTTCGTCGTCGCCGGCGTGGTCTGCTTCGCGGCGCTGGGCGTGGCGTTCGCGCACGCGATCCCGAACTTCGAGTCGACGGCCGCCTACGTCAACGCGGTGTTCCTGCCCGTCGTGTTCGTGTCGTTCTACGTGTTCGACTCGAGCAGCGCGCCGGAGTTCGTGCGGACGATTGCGGAGGCGCTGCCGCTGTACCCGCTGATTCATGGCCTTTATGGCGCGATGGTCACAGGCACCTCGCTCTCCAACGACCTCTCGGACCTCGGCGTGATCGCGGTCTGGGCCGTGCTCGGGATCTGGCTTGCCGTCAGCGGGTTCAGCTGGGAGCAGCGGCGGGACTGAGGGCCTGCTATCACGAGTTCGATGGCACCGCTGGCGATCATCTACGACGTGCACGGCAACCTCCCGGCGCTGGAGGCGGTGCTCACCGATGCGCGGGCCGCGGGCGCGCAGCGGTTTCTGCTCGGCGGCGACTACGCGCTGTTCGGGCCGTTCCAGGCCGAATCCGTTGCCGCCCTGCGCGCGCTCGATGCGGCTACCTGGATCCGCGGCAACGTCGACCGCTGGGCCGGGCACCCGGGCGACCTTCCCGAGGACGATGTGCTGACGCGAGCGGTGGCCGACTGCCGGGCGGTTCTGGGCGACGAGTTGGCCGATGAGCTGGGCGAGCTCCCCGAGCAGGTCGTGATCGACGACATCCGTTACTGCCACGCCTCGCCGGTCTCCGACATGCGCTCGTTCCTGCCCGAGCCGGGCGACGACGACGAGGAAATGCTCGCTGGCGCCGCCGAGCAGCGGGTCGTGTTTGGACACACGCACCTGCAGTTCCGGCGCAGTGGCCCGGGCGGCGTCGAGCTGCTGAATCCCGGAAGCGTGGGGCTGCCGCTCGACGGAGACCCGCGCTCGGCCTACGCGCTGGCCCACGACGACGGCTCGATCGAGCATCGGCGGGTCGACTACGACCGCGACACGGCGATCGAGGCGCTGCAGAAGCGGTTCGGGGACGTCGCATGGGCGCAGCGCTCGGTCAGGCGGCTGCAGACGTCGCGGCCATGAGCGCGCGCTCCTGGTA
>DASYFZ010000652.1:0-2552 GCA_036000295.1 Solirubrobacteraceae bacterium | reverse complement strand
GCCCGCGGTCAGGTGATAGGTCTCGCCGATGCCGCCGGGACCCTCGCACAGCTCGTAGATCCCGTCGGCGACGTAGTCGACCGACACGACGTCCACAGGGGCCGATGCCACCGCCGGCACGGACTCGAACAGGCCGCGCGCGAACGCACGCAGCGGCCAGTACAGGACATTGAACGCCGACGTCCAGCCGCTGCGTTGATCGCCGACGACGATGCTCGGTCGCATGATCGTGGCCGGCAGGTTCGGGTGCGAGCGAACCAGCTTCTCGGCTTCGAACTTGGATTGCTCGTATGAGTTGTTAAAGCCCTGGCCGACATCGAGATCCGATTCACAGAAGTGACCGTCGTGGGTGCCGGCGACGTATGCGGTGGAAACGTGGCCGTAGCGATCAAGTCCACCCTGCTCCATCGCCAGCTCCGCGAACTCGACCATGCGGCGCGTGCCCTCGAGGTTGATCTCGCGTGCCTCCTCGAGCGGCAGCGCAAACGACACCGACGCGGCGCTGTGCACGATCGTCGTGACCTCGCCGGCCAGAGCGCGGCCGCGCTCCTCGCCCAGGCCAAGCCCGGGCGCCGTGAGCTCGCCCGCCACGGCCGTTACGCGACCGGCGTAGCGCCGAGCGCGCAAGCCGAACAGGTTGGTGAGCACGCCGTCGATGCGCTCGCGAGCCGCGTCGTCATCGGATGCCCGCACGAGCGCGTAGAGGTGCCGGTCGCTGCGTTCCAGGTAGCGCGCCAGAACCTCCATGCCGACAAAGCCGGTCGCACCTGTGATCAACACCGAGCCCTTCACGGAGCACCCCATTGCACAACCGTAGCGCCCCAGGTGAAGCCGGCGCCAAACGCGCCGAGCAGCACACGGTGCCCGGGGGCGAGGCGTCCCTCTGCTTCGCTGTAGGCGAGCGCGAGCGGAATCGTCGCGGCAGATGTGTTCCCGTATTGCCCGATGCAGTCAACTACCCGTTCTGGGGGAATGTTGAGCTTCTCGCCGACCGCGCTCAGGATCCGGCCGTTTGCCTGGTGGTAGACGAACAGGTCGATGTCGGCCAGATCGAGCTGAGCTGCGCGCGTCGCCTGCAACGTCGAGAGCGTCAGCCGCGCGACGGCCTCTCGGAACGTCTCGTGGCCCTGCATCCGGATCTTCCCGTTCGGCGGCACGAAGATATGGTCGGCGCCGGCTCCGTCGGCGCCGAGGACGATCGGGCCGATCCGGCCGGGATAGCCCATCCCGCGGAGCACGACCGCGCCGGCGCCGTCGGCGAACACAGCGGCCGTGGACCGGTCTTCCGGATCGGTGATCCGCGACATGAAATCTGCGCCGATCACGAGCGCGCAGTCGCAGCGCCCGGATTCGATCTGCGCCACGCCGACCGCCAGTGCCGACAGAAAGCCGCTGCAGGCCGCGCCGATATCGAACGCCCCGGCACGCCGCGCGCCCAGGCCGTGCGCAACGAGCGGTGCCGCGTTGGGCATCACCTCGTCGGGGGTCGTCGTCGCCACGAGCACGAGCTCGACGTCCGCGGCGGCCACGCCGGCACGTTCGAGCGCCAGCGAACCGGCGTCGATCGCGTGCGTGGCCAGACGCTCCTGCGGCGCGGCGATGTGGCGGGAGTGGATCCCGGTGCGGCGCACGATCCACTCGTCGGTGACCCCGATCCGCGGCGCGATCTCGGCGTTGCCGACGACCGTCCGTGGCAGGCTGACCGCGACGGCGTCGATTGAAGCGCCCAGGCGGCTCGGAGGCTGAAAGGGCTCGTGCGAGCGCGGATCAGTTCTGGGCGTGGTAACCGTCACTGGTCTAAAGCTCACCGAGGCATGGGGAGATGCCAACGATGGCGCTCCGCAAACCCGACAGACGGGGGGTTACGCGAGCGCGCGCGTAACGCGGGGTTAACCAACGTAGTGCGGTCTGGGAGGGTTAGGCGGCCCGCTCGCCCCTCGGCGGCATCAACAAGGTGCCAAGCAGCCACTATCGGGTCACCGGGCAGCGCGTCTCGACGGTCAGCGGGATCGCCCCCGACAAGGTGCTGGCGGATCTGTTCAAGACCAAGACGCCCTGCCGCCCGGGCAGGGGATCAGCTGAGGCGGGGGCCGGCGGCGAGCTCGTCGATCAGCGCCGCGAGCCGCATCAGCAGGTCAGGCGCCAGCTCTCGCTCCACCTCGGGCAGCGACGCGTAGAAAGCGCGCTGGCGGCCCCGCAACCACCCGTCCTGGTGGCCCAGCGCCTGGCGTCCGAACTCGGTCAGCGTGACCGTGACGCCGCGCCGGTCATGGGTCGAGCGCTCGCGCTGGATGATCCCCCGGCGCTCGAGCGCGTCGAGAATCCGTGTGGCCGTCGACGCCGTGATTCCGGCCTCCACCGCTAGATCGCTCACGCGGGCCTCCCGCCGGGTCGCGAGCGCCTGCAGTAACGCGTACTGCGACAGCGTCAGCGTCCCGTTTCCGCCCGATTGCTGGGCGGTGGTGCCGCGTGCGCGCCGCACCGCCTGGGCGAAAGCATCGAAGGCCGCGAGGAACGCATCGCCGTCTTCGTTGATCGGCAACGGCGGCAGC
>DASYFZ010000638.1:0-3716 GCA_036000295.1 Solirubrobacteraceae bacterium | reverse complement strand
GACAGTCAGCGGCTGGGTGGTTTCACCGCGCGCAATGGATCCACCGCGCTTCGGTTCGGGACCGTGACATGGTCGTCGAGCGCTGCCCGGCCCGTGAGCTCGCTTGCGCGCGCCGCGATTCTGGCCGGCTTTCCGGTCGTCCTGCCGGCTCATCTGCCCGCGGGAGTGGGCGCCGTGCAGCAGTACGTCGTTCAGCCCCGCGTGAAGGCCGTCGTGACCTTCAACTCACGCGCCGCGAGCCTCGCGGGAACCTCGGTGACGATTGACGCCGGCCCGGCTGTGCTCGCCGAATATTCCGGGACGGTTGGCTCCGGCGTGCCAACTCTCGCGGTGACGGCGATGCGTCGTCCCACGGCACAGTCCACGGGCGCAAGCATCAGCGAGATCAAAGCCTTCCTCCTGGCGCAGCCGGGCATCCCGCCGGAGCTCGCTCAGGAGATCCGCCTGCTCGGCAACCTGAGCACGACGCTGCCGGTGCCCGTGCCAGCGGGCGCCACGGTCCGCTCGGTGCGGGTCGACGCGTGGCCGGGCGTGCTGGTCGCCGACAGCTCAAACGTTGCCGCCGGCGTCGTCTGGGAGGACGGACGGGGCCTGCTCCATGCCGTCGTCGGAATCGTCGATTCGCAAGACGTGCTGAATGTCGCAGAGCAACTCGGCTGAGAGAGCCGCCACCGAGAGCTCCGCACCAAGGCAGCAGGTGCGGCTGTCAGAGGCTGCGGACTTCCCGGCGGCGGATCGCTCACCGGGCGCCGCGCCTTCGCCCGCGATCCACGCGGTGCGGCTGACCAAGCACTTCGGTGACACGGTCGCTGTGAATTCCCTGTCGATCACGGTGAAGCGGGGAGAAGTCTTCGGTTTCCTCGGCCCCAACGGGGCAGGCAAGACGACGGTGGTCAAGCTCCTGCTCGGGCTGACGCGGCCCACCAGCGGCGAAGCGCTCGTCCTCGGAGCGCCACTGGGAGACCGTCAGGCACGGCGGCGCATCGGGTACCTCCCCGAACTGTTCCGCTTCCAGGCGTTGCTGACGGCACGAGAGGTGCTCCGGCTGCACTGCCGGCTACTCGGGCTGCCGAAGCGATCGTGGAGCGGCGAGGAGCGCAAGGCTCTGGAGACCGTCGATCTCCTGCAGCGCGGCGGCGACCGCGTGGGGACGTTCTCGAAGGGCATGCAGCAACGGCTCGGGCTCGGCGTAGCGTTGCTGGGCACCCCGGCGCTCGTGGTGCTCGATGAGCCCACAAGCGCGCTTGACCCCGTCGGCCGTCACGACGTGCGCGAGATCATCCGCGGACTGCGCGAGAGCGGCTGCACCGTGTTCCTGAACACGCACTTGCTCGAGGAGGCAGAGCACGTCTGCGATCGCGTCGCGGTCATCGATAAGGGGACCGGTGTGGCCACCGGCAGCCTCAACGAGCTACTCGGGCGCCATAGCCGTGTGCGCCTGAAAGTTGCGGGCCTCGGTGAGGGCTGGTGGAGCGGCCTCGGCGACTTCGGACGATGGCATCGCCACGACGAGTGGGCAGTGGTCGAGGACATCGACCCGTCGCGGGTCGCGGACCTCGTCTCAGAGCTCGTCTCACGCGGGGGCCGGGTCGAGGCCGTGGTCCCCGAGCACCAGAGTCTGGAAGCGCGGTTCCTCGAGCTGCTGGGAGAACGATGAGCCCGACGATGATCATCGCCGCGCTCACGATCAAGGAGGCGGTACGCCGACGCCTGCTGCTCGCGTTCGTTGCGATCACGGTGATCATCGTCGGCCTGAGCGCGTGGGGATTCAACCGCTTGAGCCATACGCGCAGCCTCACGTCCGGCGAAGCCAACCTCGCTGTGCCCGAGGCCCTCATCTTGTTCATGTTCATGTTCAGCTTCGTCCTGGCCCTGAGCGCCTCCGCGATCGCGTCTCCGTCGATCTCTTCGGAAGTTGAGTCGGGCGTGCTGATGACGATCGTGACCCGGCCGATTCGCCGAAGCGAGGTGGTCCTGGGCAAGTGGCTCGGGCTGGCAGCGCTACTGGCCGGTTATGCCGTCGGTGTGTGCGCCCTGGAGTTCGTGGTGGTCCGTCTGGCAAGTGGATTCGTTGCACCGAATCCGGTGCTCGTAACCGTGTACCTGTTCGCCGAAGGCGCCCTGCTGCTGACCCTGGCTCTGTGCCTGAGCACGCGGGTGCCGATGATCGCCACCGGCGTGATCGGAGTGGCCGCGTTCGGCGCAGGATGGCTCGCCGGCGTGGTGGGCACGCTCGGCTCGGCACTCAATGTCGCCGCGCTGCGGACGATCGGGCAAGTCGGACGGTTGCTGTTTCCCACCGACGGGCTGTGGCACGCCGCCATCTACTACCTGCAGCCGAGCTCGCTCGTCGCGCAGCATGTCGCCGACGGCGCGCAGCGCGATCCGTTCTACGCACAGGGAGCACCCTCATGGCCGTATCTGCTGTGGGTGGCCTGCTGGTTCTTGGTCGTGCTGGCCGCTGCTCTGGCGAGTTTCGAGCGACGCGAGCTGTGAGCCCGCGAGAAACTTGACGCCCCCGTCATCTTTCTCTAGCCTCCCGCCGCATGCCTGATCTTCCGACCGTCTGCGTCATCGGCGCAGGCTCCTCAGGGATCGCCGCCGCCAAGACTCTGCACGAGCGCGGGATCCCATTCGATTGCTTTGAGAAGTCCGACCAGGTGGGCGGCAACTGGGTGTTCGGCAACCGCAACGGGATGTCGTCGGCCTACCGCTCGCTGCACATCAACACGTCGCGCGAGCGGATGGAGTACTCGGACTTCCCGATGCCCAAGTCGTATCCCGACTTCCCGCATCACACGCACATCGCGGAGTACTTCAACGACTACGTCGACCGCTTCGGCGTGCGCGACCGGATCGTGTTCGAGACCGGCGTCGAGCACGCGCGGCGCGGCGACGACGGAGTCTGGACGGTGACGCTCGACACCGGTGAGACGCGCACCTACGACGCGCTGGCGGTCGCGAACGGCCATCACTGGGACCCCCGTTGGCCTGAGCCGGCGTTCCCCGGCGAGTTCAACGGCAAGCAGATGCACGCCCACTACTACGTCGACAACGAGGACTTCCGCGACAAGAACGTGCTCGTCGTCGGGATCGGTAACAGTGCGATGGACATCGCCGTTGAGTCGAGCTTCGTCGCGCGCAACACGTTCCTGTCCTCGCGCCGCGGCGCCTACATCCTGCCCAAGTACCTGTTCGGCCGCCCGCTCGACCAGATCGGCGTCAACGCGATGACCGGCAGGCTGCCGTGGGGCTTTCGCCAGGCGATCCTCAGCACGATGTATCGGGTTGGGGTCGGCAAGGTGCAGGACTACGGCCTGCCTGAGCCCGACCACAAGCTGGGCGACGCGCACCCGACGATCTCGGCTGACTTCCTCAACCGGATCGCCCACGGCGAGATGACGTGGAAGCCGAACCTCACCCGCCTCGACGGCGATCGGGTCGTGTTCGAGGACGGCAGCTCCGAGGAGATCGACATCATCGTCTACTGCACCGGATACAAGGTGACGTTCCCGTTCTTCGACGAGGACTTCATCTCGGCGCCCGACAACGACCTGCCGCTGTTCAGGCGCGTGTTCAAGCCGGGGATCGACAACCTCGCGTTCATCGGGCTGCTGCAGCCGCTCGGAGCGATCATGCCGCTGGCCGAGGCGCAGGGACGCTGGCTGGCGTCGTACCTGCGCGGCGAATACCGCCTGCCGCCGCTGCCCGCGATG
>DASYFZ010000398.1:0-1640 GCA_036000295.1 Solirubrobacteraceae bacterium | reverse complement strand
ATCATGGACATCAGGAAGAGGCCGTCCGCGAGCGTGGCCACCAACTCGTCCCCGGGAACCGGGCGACCCAGGATCCTCCGGTACACGGAAGCGAACAGGTTGACGAACGTGGTGTTCCACCCCTCGATCTCGCCGGCAGGCAGATGGGCCCGGCGCTGCGCTCGGTCGTGGAGCTGACCGGCTGATTTATGGCGCAGCTCGGTCGGTCCGTCCTGGCGCCCGAGCCACAGCTCCTCGGGACGCTCCTGATCCCAGTAGAGCGATCCCTCCGATCCGTCCAGGCGAATCCGGAAGCTGTTCTTCGCACCCGGTGAGACCTGCGACGCGACGAGCGTCCCGAGCGCGCCGCCGTCGAACCGGAACAGGACACCGCCGTGGTCGTCGATCGGCCGCCCGTGACGGCTCGCGATCGCGGCGCACACGGACTCGATGCGGCGACCGGTCAGGTGCATCGCCAGATCGCACCAGTGGGTGCCGAGGTCGGCGAACGTCGTCGAGGCTCCGCTCTGCGCCGGGTTCAGCCGCCAGTTGCGCACGCCACCGTCTGACAGCCAGTCCTGCAGGTAGACGCCGTGAATGTGGAAGACCTCACCGATCGCGCCGCCTCGGATCAGCTCATGGGCCTCGGTCACCATCGCGTAGCTGCGGTAGTTGTGGCAGAACGCCGTTGTTACCGGGCTCTCGGCGGCAGCGGTGACGAGTGCGCTCGCATCCTCGACGTTGGTGGCGAGGGGCTTCTCCGTGATCAGATGCTTGCCGGCCGCGAGCACGTCCCGGGCAACCTCAGCGTGGAGGTGGTTGGGGGTGCAGTTGTGCACGACGTCGATGGTCGGGTCCGCGACGAGCGCGCGCCAGTCGCCATGAGCCCCAGCGACGGAGTAGCGGTCGGCCGCTCGCCGTGCCGACTCCTCCGATGAGGCGGCGACCGCGGCCACGTCGGCCATCCCCGTCCGTCCGATCGCCTCGATGTGCGGGCCGCCGGCGAGGCCGACCCCGATCACTCCGGCCTTGAGCGGACCCGTCATGCGCCGAATCTAACGCGTATCCCGGGCCCGCTGGACTATATGTTTGCGCGATGAACACGCTGAGCGTGAGCGAGTGGACGCTCGAGGCGGCGAGCACCGGCGAGGCGATCGATCGGGTCGCGGCCGCGGGATATCCGGCGATCGAGATCGCGGCCGTTCCGGAGCTCGATGTCCGCGCCGCCCGCGGACGCCTCGACGCGCGCGGTCTCACGGTCTCGTCGATGTGCTGGATCGGCCTCGGCTACCCGGAGCGCGACTGCGCGCATGAGAGTGAGCGCATCAGACGCCAAGCCGGTGACTACCTGCGCAGCTGCCTCGATCAGGCGCACGCCCTCGGGGCCAAGACGCTCGTCCTCGTCCCCACGTTTCGCACCGAGCCCGACCGGACCGGCCGCGAGGCAGAGCTCGACCGCGCCGCCCAGACGATCGGCAGCGCCACCGATGGCATGGACGCCGAAGGGCTCGTGATCGCGCTGGAAGCGCTGAATCGATACGAGACCCACCTCCTGAGGACGCTCGACGACGCCGATCGACTGCGCCGCATGATCGATTCGCCGAATGTCCAGCTGATGGCGGACGTGTTCCACATGAACATCGAGGAGGACTCGATCGCCG
>DASYFZ010000520.1:0-2195 GCA_036000295.1 Solirubrobacteraceae bacterium | reverse complement strand
GACGATGCCGTAGTCACGGACGTGCTCAGCCTTGATCCGGCGTTGCGAGCGCACGCGCGGAGCGGCGATCGTCTCCGCACTGACCTGGTCCCCTGCCACAGCAGGATCTGGGGCGACGGGATCGGGCGGCTGCGTGGCGCTCATGCGGTCGTGCTCCCTCCAAGGCCGAACGCGGCCTCCATCACGGCGTCCAACGGCGGGTCGGCGCCGAACTCGCGGGTGATCGAGCCGAGCCGCATCACGAGCACGCGATGGGCGAGGCCGAGCACCTCCTCGATCTCCGACGAGATCAGCAGCACGGCGGTGCCCTCGGCGGCGAGGTCGTTGATCAGGCGGTGGATCGCCGCGCGCGCCGCGACGTCGACGCCGCGCGTCGGCTCGTCGAGGATCAGAACGCGCGGGTTACGGAACAGCCAGCGCGCGAACAGGACCTTCTGCTGGTTGCCGCCGGAGAGGTTCGCCACCCTCATCGACGGGTTCGGCGGGTCGACCGACAGCGAGTTGAGGAGCGCGCGCGTTTTCACGCGCTCGAGCGCCCGTCGCAGTACTCCGAAGCGCGAGGCGACTGCGCGCAGATCCGCGAATGTCGTGTTCGACGCAAGGGAGAGCTCCATGAACAGACCATCGTCCTTGCGGCTCTCGGGCAGGAACGCCATGCCGGCCGCCATTGCATCCGCGGGCGAGCGGATATGACGTGTCGTGCCGTCGACCGCGATCGTGCCTTCATCGATCGGATCGGCGCCGGCGATCGCGCGAGCGAGCTCGGTGCGGCCGCTGCCCACGAGGCCGGCGAGGCCGACGATCTCACCCGCCCGGATCTGGAGCGAGATATCCGCGAGCACGCCCTTGCGTTGCAGACCGGACACCTCCACCACCACCGGCGCGGTCGAGCCTTGCGGCTTGTCGAAGTGCTCGGCCTCCGCGGCGGCACCGAACATCCCGGCAACGAGGGTCTCCTCCGTTTCCTGGGCCGCCGGCGCGGTGCGCACGAGGCGCCCGCTGCGCAGCACCGTCACCGTGTCGGCGAGCTCGAGCACCTCGTCGAGGAAGTGGCTCACGTAGACGATCGTCCTGCCGCTCGCGCGCAGCGCGCGGATCATCCGGTGGAGCCTCTCCATCTCGACGTTGGTGAGTGACGAGGTCGGCTCGTCCATCACGATCACCCGCGCCTCGCACGCGACCGCGCGCAGGATCTCGACCTTCTGCTTGTCGGCGGTACGCAACGCCCCGACCTTGGCGTGCCCGTCGAGCTCGAAGCCCCACTGTGAGATGAGCTCCTCGTACTGCTTGCGCATCTGGCGCCGCTGCACCAGCCCGGAGCGGCGCGGCTCGATGCCAAGGAAGACGTTTTCCATCACGCTCATCTGCGGCACCGGCGAGAGCTCCTGGGCGATCGTCGCGATCCCGTCGGTCCGCGCCTCGCGCGGGCTCGCGTAGCGGACCGGGCGGTCGTCCACAAACAGCTGCCCGTCGTCGGGGCGGATCACGCCGCCGACGATCTTCCCGAGCGTCGACTTTCCGGCGCCGTTCGCGCCCACGAGCGCGTGCACGGTACCTCCGGCAACCTCGACGCTGACATCGTCGAGCGCCTTGGTGCCGGAGTACCGCTTGCCGATCGAGACGAGCCGGACCGGCGAAACCGCCGTTGCACTCATCCGACTCGTGCTCGATCGCTGATCCGGCTCGTCCTCGACCTTCCGGGGTTCACGTGCCTAATTTATTCCGCCCTCGAGCGTCCAGTCCGGATGGAAGTCCGGATGCGCCTTCAGGAACGCCTGGTCGACGATCGCCGGGCGGGTCGCGGGGTTGATGATGTTGACCAGGTTCGGCACCGGCTTCCCGTTCAGCGCATCGTTCAGGGCGGCGATGCCGACCTCCGACTCAGACGCCGGGTACAGGCCGAGGGTGGCGTACCAGGTCCCGGCCTTGACCTGGTCGACGGCCTCCTTCGCGCCACCGTAGCCGATGATCGCGATGTTCTTGCTCGGCGTGTAGCCGCCGACCAGCTTCAGGGCGGTCACCGTCCCCGCCGCCATCTGGTCGCCGAACGTCGCGAAGACGTTGACGTTCTTGTTCGCGTTGAAATACGTCTGGGCGACCTTCTGCGAGGCCGCCTGGTCGTACATCCCGGGGGGCAGCACGGTGAAGGTGTAATTCGGCTTGCCCTTGTAGTACGCCGTCATCGCGTTGATCCG
>DASYFZ010000516.1:0-3179 GCA_036000295.1 Solirubrobacteraceae bacterium | reverse complement strand
CAACACGGCGACGAACAGCCCGACGATCACGTAGCCGAGCGTGTTGACGTCGATCTGCGACACCGCGTCCCAGAACGCGCCCTTGAGCCCCAGCTCTCCGGCCGCCAGCCCCAGCAGCTCGATCGTCCCCACGATCAGGGCGATCGCCACCGACAGGCCGGTGATCGCGATGTTGTAGAAGACCTTGCGCACAGGCTTGGAGAACGCCCACCCGTACGCGAAGTTCATGAACGAGCCGTCGATCGTGTCCAGCAGCGACATCCCCGCCGCGAACAGGATCGGCAGGCACAGGATCGCGTAGAACGGCAGCCCGGCCCCCGCGGCCCCGGCGGCCAGGAACAGCAGCGCCACCTCCGTGGCGGTGTCGAAGCCCAGGCCGAACAGCAGCCCCAGCGGATACATGTGCCACGGGCGGCTCACCATCCGGGTAAACCGTCCATACACGCGGTTCATCAGGCCGCGCGAGTTGAGCTGACGCTCGAGCTCGGCCTCGTCAAAGCGGCCGCTGCGCATCGCGCGGCAGACCCGCAGGATCCCCAGCAGGACCACGAGATTGAGCGCCGCGATCACGTACAGAAAGCCACCGGAGACGCCGGTTCCGATCAGGCTCGTGACCCGGTGCAGCGCCGAGCCGTCGTTGCGCACCGGCCCGCTGAGGGCGCGGATGCCGACCGCGAACAACACGGCCAGCCCGAACACGACGCTCGAGTGCCCCAGCGAGAACCAGAAGCCGACGCTGAGCGGTCGCTGGCGCTCGGCCATCAGCTTGCGCGTGGTGTTGTCGATCGCCGAGATGTGGTCGGCGTCGAACGCATGGCGCAACCCCAGCGTGTAGGCGGTCAGCCCCAGGCCCACGGTGAACGCCCCTGACGATCCCAGCGCGTAGTGGTGAGGCGCCACCACCGCTAAGAGGATGAAGAACCCCACGACGTGCAGCCCGATCACGACGCCGCCCATGCTCGCCAGCGTGCGCCGCTCCCCTCGTGTCAGCGACGGGCGCTGCGCGCCCGTTGTGCTTCGTTGCATCTCGGCCTCCAGAGTCGGGGCGAGGGCGCCCGCCGTGACACGAGCGCCCCGCGCCGTGCGTGTGCTCAGATCAGGAACAGCTCCGTGACCTCGCCCTCGGACACCCGGACCGTCGTCCGTGCCGTCGTCGCGTCGGCCCAGACGACGTAGTCGCCGTCGGCCAGGCTGCCGAAGATCGCCGTCAGCCTGGATCCGGCCCCGGTCGAGCGCTCGTGCACGCCGGTGTGGACGCGTCGGCCGTCCCCGTCCGCGCGGCTGATCTCGATCTCCGTCCCGCGGTAGCGCTCGCTCGGATAGATGACGAGGGCACCTCGCCCCACGCCGATGTCCAGCGCCACGCTGGCGCTGGCGGCGTGTCGGGCCCCGAGATCGCCGTCGGGGTGCTCGTGGACGTGGTCGTTGGTCGCGGCCATCATCGCGTCACCACGCTCACGCCGCCAGCGGCGTCGTGACGAACCCGCTCTGCGGCGTCCCCAGGTACGGGAACTGCGACAGGTAACTCGTACTGGCGGCCGTCAGCCCGTCGGTCACCGCACCTGCCGCGCCGTCCGGCGTGTAGGCGGGGTTGACCAGCGGATAGGTGAGGCCCGCGATCGCCCGCAGCTCGATGGTGACGACGTCGTCGAACACGCGGCGCCCGTTGGGGAAGCCGGCCAGGTCGCCGCCGACGACCCCAAGGGCGCTCGCCCGTGCGCTGGGGGTCGGCGGGATGGCGACGTTGAGCCTGAGCTGGTCGGCGTACGTGGGCCCGGTGGAGTTCTGAAAGCCCGGGACGATGCCGGCGGGCAGCCCCGTGAGCAGGATGGCCACCAGATCGGCTCGCGCCGCCTTGAGCCCGGCCAGGTTGGGGAACACCCCCGGGTAGAGGACCGGCAGCAGCGCCGCCAGCTCGGGGTGCTGGACATACTTGAGGAACAGGCCGTCCTCCCAAGCCGGCAAGGCGTTCCAGCGGTCCTTCTCGCCCATCGGCACGATCACCTCGTTGAACAGTGGGTTGCCCAGCCGCGACACCTGGACCCACGGTCCGGCCTCGAACGCGAAGCCGGGCTCGCGGACCACGGCCCGCCGGCGCTTGGCCGCGGCCCACACGCCGATGACCGACTTCCCCGACATCGGATTCGCCGGCGTCGAGCCGTCCCGGGTGAGCTGCGAGATCGGGACCTTCAGCGCGATCGCGTGCACGCCGAAGCCGTGCGTGGCGTCCACGCCGGCCGCCGGCGGGACCATCGACGCCAGGTGGAGGTTCTGGAACGGCCGCAGGTCGGCCAGGTCGAACACCGCGCCCAGGTCGACATAGAACCCCTCCAGCCGCTGGCCCGCGAACACGGTGTGGCCGCCGGGCAGGCTGTGGATCGCCTGGGACGCCAGCGACTCGTAGCTCGGCGTCGAGGACGGCCCGATGTTGCACGGCGGGCACGCCAGCTCGCCGGCCAGTACACGCGAGCGCCCGCCCTCGACCCGGGTCACGCTGTAGAACTGCCGCCGGTTCCAGTTGGCGCTGTCGATCGTCGAGATCGGGCCGGTGTTGTACAGGAACGTGTCGGGGTTGCGAACCTGGGTGTTGAACTCGAACTGGTAGGTGATGTCCGGGCGTCCGTCGGCGTCGTTGTCGATGTGGATCTCATACAGGACGTCGTCGCCGAACTCGAAGAAGTTCGGGCCGCCGAACGGCGCCTCCAGCGGCAGATAGTTGGAGATGATCGTGACCGTGCCCGGGTCGTCCGGGCTGACGAACGCATAGGTGTCGGTGTTGTCGGCGACTGGGTCCTTGCTGATCGCCGGCGC
This sequence comes from Solirubrobacteraceae bacterium, assembly GCA_036000295.1. GTDB lineage: Bacteria > Actinomycetota > Thermoleophilia > Solirubrobacterales > Solirubrobacteraceae > Palsa-465. The sequence continues at coordinate 368 of DASYFZ010000516.1, read as the reverse complement.
CTCGCGATGAGACGACATGCTCTACCTCCGGTTAGGTGTGTTGTGAGAACGGGTGCTGCGCGGGCGGAGGGGCTCAGCCCGCGGCGCGCGCGATCGCGGCGGCGAGCCGGCGATCGTGGACGTGCACTTCGCGGTCGCCGGTCAGGACCGAGATGTCGCCCTTGCGCGGGTCCCGGACGTAGGCCACGACCGCCTTGGCTCCCGGTTCGCCGGCCTTGGCGTCGGCGTGCTCTGAGAGCAGCGCGCCAATCACGGTGATGCCGGCCGTCGCCGCCGCGGAGTTCTTGACGAACCCGCGCCTGGTGAGGTCACTCATGGAGTCCTCCTATTGGGTTGTGCGCCGAGCGACCGGTCCATCGCCTCGTTCG
>DASYFZ010000505.1:0-2377 GCA_036000295.1 Solirubrobacteraceae bacterium | reverse complement strand
TCCGCTTCGAGCCGTGCGATCGCCTGCGATACGGCCGATTGCGTGTACGAGAGGGCCTCCGCGGCGGCAGAGAACGAGCCCCGCCCGACGACCTCGGTCAGAACCCGTAAGCGACCCACGTTCAGCATTAGCAAAGCTTATCCTAAGCATGAGGAACTTCATTCGTAGTAATACAAGGTCGGTGAAATGCTCCCGCCGAACAGTCAGCGAAACGAACCCGAGGGAAAGACTGGAGGCCGCGGATGGCTGCCAAGGCGATCGTCTCCTACGACGACACTCACAACGACCACGACGCGCTGATGCTCGGCCGCGTGCTCGCCGAAGCGGGCGCCGAGCTGACCCTCGCCTATGTGCGCCACACCACGGCGTCGTCGCGCGAGCGCGAGGAGCTCGAGGAGTCCGAGGCCCAGGCGCTGCTCGAGCGGGGCGCGCGCTGGCTGGAGGACCTCGAGGTCGAGCGCCGCGTCGTCATGAGCCCCTCGACCGGCGAGGGCCTGAAGCTGCTCGCCGAGCAGGAGGAGGCGGACATCGTGGTGTTCGGCTCGGACTACCGCACCGCCGCCGGGCACGTCGAGCCACAGTGCTCGGCATGGAAGCTGATCGAGGGCGGAACCGCCGCCGTCGCGATCGCACCCGCCAACTACCGCGCCAACCGCGAGCCGGAGGTCCACCGCATCGGGATCCTCGTCACTCCCGGCGACGACGTCGCGATCGAGAACGCGCGCGAGCTCGCCGATCGCTTTGGCGCGGTCCTGTCGCGTGACGAGCGCCAGGTGGACCTGCTGATCGTCGGCTCGCGGGCCGAGGCGCCCGATGGTCGCGTGATGATCTCCTCGCAGGCGCAGGGCGAGATCGAGAACGCCACCTGCCCCGTGCTGGTGCTGCCGCGCGGCGTGCGGATCCACTTCGCCGCGCCGATCTACGTCGCCTGAGCTTTTTCGCTGACCGGCCCCGGGGATCCGCACGCCGTGCCCGGGGCCGCCTAAGCGCGGCTAACGTGAGCTGGCGTGCGAACGCTCGTCATCTCCGACATGCATCTCGGGGCACGCGTGCGCAACAACGTGCTCACTCAGCGTGAGCCGCTCGAGCGACTGCTGGCCGCGCTGGACGACGTGGACCGGTTGGTGCTGCTCGGCGACGTGGTCGAGCTGCTCGAGGGGCGCACCGCGCATGCGATGGCCGTTGCCCGACCCGTGCTCGAGGCGATCGGCGCACGGCTTGGCAGCGGGCGCGAGGCGATCCTCGTGCCCGGTAACCACGACCGCCGGCTCGTCGGCGCATGGGTGCGCGCGCAGGGCTCTCGTCTGACGCCCGACGCGGTTGTTCCGGCGCAGGCCACGCCGGCACTTGCAAGGGTCACGTCGTGGCTCGCGCCGGCTTCGGTACGGGTGCACTATCCCGGCGTGTGGCTGAGCGACCGGGTGTGGGCGACGCACGGCCACTACCTCGATCGTCACCTGTTGCCGACATCCGCCTTCGGGATCGCCCGCGGATTGCTCGGCCGCCTGCCGCGCGAAGAAGCGCAGCCGGCCGACTACGAACTGGCCGGAGGCCCGTCGGTGACGCGCGTGGAAGCGTGGCTCACGCGCTGGCTCCCGCGTCCGCTCGCGACGATGGTCGAGGATCTCGCCGAGCTCGTACGCGCAGCGACGATGCCCCGCGTACCCAAGCGCCTGCTGGATCGCCGCCTGGCGCCGCTGCTGGCCGCGGTGCTCGGCATGCAGATGCGACGGGCGAGCATCCCGGCGCTGGCGCGCGTGGTCTACAGCTTGGGCATCGACGCCGATTGGGTGTTGTTCGGGCACGTGCATCGGCTCGGGCCGCTCGACGGCGACATCGAGTCGCAATGGCAGGGGCTCGCCGGCCGTCCCCGGATCGCCAATACGGGCTCCTGGGTGTACGAGCCGCTGCTGCTGCACCGGGCGGCGCCAGATCACCCGTACTGGCCGGGCGGTGCGGTGCTGCTCGAGGACGGCGCGGACCCTCGCGCGATCGCGCTGCTGGGCGACCTCACGCCGTCCGAACTCCACTAGCGCACCGGACGTTGGATGTAAAAGCGAAGATATGCATCGCTTTTACATCCCGCATCGGGTCACGGCAAGACGAGGTGGCTGTCGCCGAACTCGTGCCACAGGTACCCGCACGCTAAAGCCGCGTCGTAGGAACGCGCGAGTAGCTGCGGACCAGCGGCCGCATCGAGCATCTCCAGATGCGACGCCTCGGGCTCGTGCCAGCCGGTGATGATCCCGTCGACGAGCCACAGCCCTCTCTGCGGCGTGATCACGAGCGACGTCCAACCCGAACCCGCGGTCAGCGCTCCGTCCGGCTGCGCAACGGTCTCCAGCGCGCGCACCACGGTCGTACCGACCGCGATCAC
>DASYFZ010000475.1:0-6960 GCA_036000295.1 Solirubrobacteraceae bacterium | reverse complement strand
CGGGCGGGCCGCTTAACGCGGAAAGCCCACCCGTGGGTGGACTCTCGGCCATCAGAAGATCAGGCGGCTTTCGCGGGAAGGGGACGTTTAGTGAAGGTCTCGCCCTCTGGTTGCCCTCGCTATCTGACCTCCCCAGCGTAGCGCATCAGTCGGCGCGCGTCGCTTCCGTAGCCTGGCGGGCGTGCACCTCGAACTGGTGACGCTGATCGTCGAGGACTACGACCGCGCGATCGACTTCTTCGTTGGTGCGCTGGGGTTTGAGCTCGTCGAGGACTCTCCCTCAGCCACCAACGACGGTCGGCCGAAACGGTGGGTCGTCGTGCGACCTTCGGGAACCGGCGCCGGCCTGCTTCTCGCTCAGGCCGACGGTGAGGCGCAAGCGGCGGCGGTAGGACGACAGTTCGCGGGGAGGGTCGGGTTCTTCCTTCGCGTCGACGACTTCGACGCCGCGTTCGATCGGATGCGGGTCGCCGGGGTGGAGTTCGTGACGGAGCCGCGCGCCGAGCCCTACGGGCGCGTCGCGGTGTTTCTGGATATCAGCGGCAACCGCTGGGATCTGCTCGGGCCCGCAGATCAGCACGCCTAGGTCCAGCTGGGCGAATCGGGCGTCAGGCTATGGCGCGCCGCAACGACGCGAGCCCGTCGCCGAGGACGAGCGGACCATGAGACACGAGCACGTGCTCGACCGGAAGCTCGGTGAGATCGGCGAGCAACGAGCGCAGCCGCGCCGAGCCGCCCTTGGGCTGTGTCCACGAATCCGGGCACACTCTGAGCTCGCCGGTGCCAGAGCGGATCATCGCGTCGCCGAATACCAGCGCTCGCTGACGCGGTAGCCACAGCCCGACCTCGTCGGCGCGCTCGACGTCGATCACCATCAGCCGCTCGAACAGCTCCTGGCGATCGCCAACAGCATGGTCCAACGGCTGGCCGACGCGGCCATCGGGATCGCGTCTTGCCCATACCGAGGCGCCGTACCGGCGGACGACGTCATCGATGCTGCGCTGGTGCCAATGGCAGGTCCGCACGACGCCCGCACACCCCGACGCGCCGGCCACGAGCGCGTCGAGCACCTCCCAATCATCGATCAACGGGTCGATCAAGACGAGCCCGTCGGGAGTGGCGACGGCCCACGACGCGACGCTCTGCTCCCACCCGTCGTCCTCGCGCTCCTCCTCGGTCCACTCAGGATGGAGCGCTTCGAACTGCTAGAGGCCTTGGAGGATCTGGTGATCGGTGCGAGCGGCCATCGGGTGAGTCTCGCAAAGGGGCAGCGCCCGGTCAGGCTCGTTCGATCTTCCGCAACCCGTGCGTAGGCGTCCACCACTCGACCACGAGCATCGTGGCCGCCTCGTTGAGGTGGGTGTGCACCACGTCGGCGATGTCGGCGCGGAAGGAGTCGCTGTCGGACCCCTCGTTGCCCGACTGCGCGGCGATCGCACGACCGGAGATCTTGGCCTCGCCCGGCCACTTCGCCTCGGAGCCCTCGACCGGGTCGACGGTGGCGCTGTGCAGGGCGAACCGCGGATCGCGCCGGAGATCGGCGCCCTTGCGCGCGTTCGCCATCGAGCCGAAGACCAGCTCGCCGTCCTCGAACGCCGCCTCGATCCCGGAGATCCGCGGCGACCCGTCGGCTCGCAGGGTCGCGATCGTCTTGTGCCTGTGCGCGTCGAACAGCGCACGTACGCGCTGTGCGAACTCGGGGACTGCCTGCTCGACGTCGTGCCACGCCGTCACATGCCGATCATCGCACCGCGCCCGGCACCCGGGGATGCCGTCCTCGCAGGCGCCTACGCTGGGAAGGCGATGAACGATTTCTCCGCTCGGGCGATGGCACTTGTCGATCGGATCGAGTCCGACCCGTCGGGCCTGGGGCTGCCCGGGGAGCTCGCGGAGCTGCGTGTCGCCTGGCGGTCGCTTTCCCAAGACGAGCGCGCAGCGGCGACGGACGCGGCACGCGCGCTGGCCGACGTGCAGGCCCGCGCGATGCCAAAGCCCGCATCGCTCGATGACGACGCTGCCGCCCAGCTCGCGCTCAGAGGCCTCGACCGCATCAACCTCGATGCTCCGCCTGAGCGCCGCTACGACGGCCCCGCCGATCCGGACGCGCTGCTGAGGCATTTTGGCCTGGCTGAGTTCCGGCCCGGGCAGCGTGAAGCCGTGGCCGCGGCGCTCACGGGCCACGACAGCCTCGTCGTGATGCCCACCGGCGGCGGCAAGAGCCTTTGCTATCAGCTGCCGGGCATCGCCACAGACGGGCTGACCGTCGTGGTTTCTCCGCTGATTGCCCTGATGGCCGATCAGTACCGCCGGCTGCTGCTCGGCGGCCATCCCGCTTCGATGATCGCCTCGGGCATGGACGCAAGCGCGGTCGCGCGAGCACTGGCAGACGTGCGCGAGGGCCGCGCGCGGATCGTGCTCTGCTCGCCGGAGCGGTTTGGCTCCTCGGCGTTTCTGGCGGCGCTCGAGCAGCGCAGTGTGGCGCTGTTCGCGGTCGACGAAGCGCATTGCGTGTCGGAGTGGGGTCACGACTTCCGTCCTGACTATTTGAGGCTTCGCCGGGTGATCGACCGTCTCGGCTCACCGACCGTGATGGCCTGCACCGCGACGGCGACTGAGCAGGTGGCCGAGGAGATCGTCGCGCGGCTCGGTCTGCGTGATCCGTATGTGATGCGCGCCGGCTTCGACCGGCCCAACCTGTCGTTTGACGTGATCGCTCTCGACGGAACGGGGTCCAAGGCGCGCAAGCACATGCTGCTCTCACTCGCGCTCTCAGATCCCGCGATGAGGCCTGCGATCGTCTACTGCGGCACACGCCGCGAGGTCGAGGAGGTGTGCGAGCGGCTGCGCTCCGAGGGGCTGCTCGCCGTCGGCTACCACGCCGGGATGCCGGCGGACGAACGCGCTTCGGCCCAGCACCGCTTCATGGAGGGGGACGCTGAGATTGTCGTGGCCACCAACGCGTTTGGCATGGGGGTCGACAAGGCCGACGTGCGCGCCGTGGTCCACTGGGCGATCCCCAAGAGCGTCGAGGCCTACTACCAGGAGGTGGGGCGCGCCGGACGTGACGGCGTGCAGGCGCGCGGGATCCTGATGGCCAGCCGCGTCGATCTGGGTCGGCTGATCAACTTCATCAAGGGCGACGCCGTCGAGACCGACGACGTGCTCGCCTACGTGCGGCGCCTGCGGCACTCCGTCGGTGGCGAGACCGCGGTCATCGACGCCCCGCGAGCCGACCGCGACCGCATCTGCCTCGGGGTCGCCGAGCGGGCCGGGCTGTGCGCGCTCGAGCCTGCGCCGTCAGGACGGCTGCAGGTGACGTTTGCGGCTTCGCCGCGCGCCCGCGATGTCGCGTCCATCTGCCGGATGGCCCAGGATCGCGCGTGGCGGGCCTACCGGGCGGTCGAGTCGTTCAGCTCGTCTTCGTCAGAATGCCGGCGCCGCGCGCTGCTCGACCACTTCGGCGACCCTCGAGAGGGTGCGCCGCAAGGGCGCTGCTGCGACGTCTGCGATCCCGACACGATCGGGCTGCCCGACCCCGAGTCGCTGACGCCGGGGCGAGCCAAGCGCCGCCGGGCACAGGAGGCAAAACCGCTCGATCCGCGTGATGCCGGGCTGCTGGAGACGCTACGCGAGTGGCGTGTCGCAGCCAGCGACGGCAAGCCCGCGTTCACGGTGGCTCACAACAGCACGCTCGAGGCGATTGCCGTGCAGCGCCCGCGCTCGCTGAGCGAGCTTGCGGAGATCAAGGGCATCGGGCCGGCTTTCATCGAGCGCTACGGGACCGACGTGCTGACGTTGATCGATGCGCCCGCGGATCGCACCCGGACGCCGGTGTGATCGCTCAGGTCTTCTGTCGCGCCGTGGCGCCATCGAGCGGCAGCCAGACGTGAAACACGGTGCGCCCGGGCTCGGATTCGAGCACGATCGAGCCTCCGAGCCGCTCGGTGACGATCCGCCGGGCGGTGTCGAGGCCAAGGCCGGTGCCCTCGCCGACCGCCTTGGTCGTGAAGAACGGATCGAACACGCGCGATCGGATCTCGTCAGGAATTCCAGGGCCGTCGTCGATTACATCCACGCGGGCGCACGGGCCGTCGCGCACCGTGTCGATCTCGATCGTCCCGGACTCGCCAAGTGCCTCGATTGCGTTCGCGAGCAGATTCGTCCACACCTGATTGAGCTCTGAACCTCGGAGCGTGAGCTTGGGCAGCGAGCGGTCGTAGTCGCGCTTGATCTCGATCGAGGTGTGCTTGAGCTTGTGACCGAGGACCAGGAGGGTGGTCTCGAGGCCCTCGTGGATGTCGGTCTCGACCAGCTCGCCGCGATCCACGAACGCATAGGCCTTGATCGCCTTGACGAGCTTGCCCATGCGGTCGGTCGACTCGGCGATCTCCGCCGCCAGGCCCTGTGCCGTCAACGACGCGGCGATCCACGCGACGGCGGCGCCGGACGCTGGGCCGGCCGTCCGCTCGAGCCGTTGAAGCCATTCCTTGTCGATGCCGGCGGCAACCAGCGGCTCGGTCACGCGCCAAGGTTCGGTCACGCCGACATCCTCGAGCGCCTCGAGCAGCTCGTCCTCTGCATCTGCGGCGTCGAGCGCCGACATCGCGTCGCTGGACGCCGTGCGCTCGATCGCCTCGCGTTGCATCGCCACCAGCTCGCCGGCCTGCTCGCGCTCGATCCCCGATTCGACGAACAGACCGATCGTCGACGCGAGCACGTCAAGCGCTTCGGCCAGATCGGAGGCGGCGCGCCGCGCGGCGGCGGCGGGGTTGTTGAGCTCGTGCGCGAGCCCGGCGGCCATCGTCCCGAGCGACGCCAGCCGCTCGCGGTTCTGCTCGCGGGCGGCGGTGCGCGCCGATACGGTCCGGACCGCGCGCATCACGCGGCGGTGAACGGCCCGCTGCGTCAACACGAGGTCCGTGAAGTCGTCGGGGGCGATCGCGGCCATCCGCACATCGGTGACGGTCCGCATCTCTCCGGCAAAGCCCGTTTCGGTCATCGCGGTGATCGCGCCCATCCAGGTCGGCGCCACCTGGCGCGTGACCGGTTCCAGACGCCCGGACTCGAACACGAGGCCCTGGATGACGCCGTCGAACAGCAGGAACACGCCGGCCGAGGCGTCCTGGGCCTCGGCCACGAGCACGTCGGGCCCGAAGTTCTTGATCACCGCAATCTGCTGCCAGCGCGTGAGCTGCTCGTCGTCGAGTCCGTCGAACAGGTCGATCCGGCGCAGGTCGTCCAGCGTCGGTCGCTCGGGCTCGCTCATGCGCTCGCCAGGTACTCGTGAATCAACGACACCGCCATCGAGCCCTCCCCGACGGCGCTCGCCACCCGCTTGATCGAGCGCGTTCGCACGTCGCCCGCGACGAACACCCCGGGCACGCTCGTCTCGAGCACGTACGGCTCGCGCGACAGCGGCCAGCCGTGGTCGCGTACATCCGGACCGGCGAGGATGAACCCGCGCTCGTCCCGCGCGACGACGCCGTCGAGCCAATCGGTCCGCGGGGAGGCTCCGATGAACACGAAGCACGCGTCGACCTGCTCGACCGTCTCGGTCCCGTCCGCGGCCCGGATCGTCAACGTGTGAAGGTGCCCATCCTTGCCCTCGGCGGCGACCGCCTGCGCGCCCGTGCGCACCTCTACGTTCGGGAGCGCCGCGATCTGCTCGATCAGATATTGCGACATCGACTTCCCAAGCGAGTCGCCGCGGACCAGCATCGTCACTCTTGACGCATAGCCGCTGAAGTACACAGCGGCCTGTCCCGCGGAGTTGGCGCCACCGATCACGACGACGTGCTGGTCTGCGCATGCGCGGGCCTCGGTCAGCGCGGCGCCGTAGTAGATGCCCGCGCCGGTCAGCTCGGCAAAGCCCGGAGCGTTCAGCTTCCGATAGGAGACGCCGGAGGCGACGAGCACCGTGTTGGCGCTGAGCGTGCTGCCGCCGGTCAGGCGTAGGATCCGCCCGGCGCCCTCGACCTCGAGCGCCATCGCTTCCTGAACGGTGAGGAGCTCCGCGCCGAGCCGGCGCGCCTGATCGGTCGCGCGGCGCGCCAGGTCGGAGCCGCTCAACCCCACCGGGAATCCAAGGTAGTTCTCGATCCGGCTGGACTGGCCCGCTTGGCCGCCGGGCGCCTCGCGCTCGACCATCACGGTGCGCAGGCCCTCGGACGCGCCGTACACCGCGGCGGCAAGCCCGGCGGGACCGCCGCCGACGATCACGAGGTCGTAGTGGTCGCCCGTGGGCTGCGCCGAGATCCCGAGCCGCTCGGCGAGCTCGAGGGTGGTGGGGCGCTCGAGGATCGAGCCGTCCTCGAGCAGTGCGACGGGCAGCCCCGCCGTGTCGACGCCCGCGACGGCCAGGAGCTCGCGCGCCTCGGCGTCGCGCTCGACGTCGAGCCAGCGTGCCGGCACGCGATTGCGCGCCAGGAAGTCGCGTACGTCATGAGTCTGCTTGGAGAACCTGTGTCCGATCACGCGCACGCCGCCCGATTCGAGCGCGGCGCCGGCCTCCCAGGTCGTGAGCAGGTCCTCGAGGACAGGAAACAGCTCCTCCTCGGGCGGATCCCAGGGCTTGAGCAGGTAGTAGTCCAGCGCTACCTCGTTGATCGCCTGGATCGCGGCCTCCGTGTCGGCATAGGCGGTGAGCAGCACGCGCTTGGCGGCGGGCGCCAGCTCTCTGGCCTGCACGAGATAGTCCGTTCCCGACAGTCCCGGCATCCGCTGGTCTGCGATCAACAGGGCGACCTGGTCGCCGCGGGCTCGAACCTCCTTGAGCAGCTCGAGTCCGTCAGAGCCGGACCCCGCGCGCATCACGCGGTAGCGCTCGCCGAAGCCGCGCCTCAGGTCCCGCGCGACGGCCGCCAGCACCGCGGGTTCGTCGTCGACGGCGATGATCGCGGGACGGCGCTGCTCTGACTGGCCGTCCCTCGGATCCCCGGTTACTGTGGGCGACTCGACCAC
>DASYFZ010000459.1:0-1821 GCA_036000295.1 Solirubrobacteraceae bacterium | reverse complement strand
CTACGTCGGGCTGTCGAACTACACCGGCTGGCAGATCCAGAAGATCGTCGACCTCGCCGAGTTCCGCGGGCTCGCGCGGCCGGTCACGCTGCAGCCGCAGTACAACCTGCTCGTCCGTGAGATCGAGTGGGAGATCGTGCCCGCGTGCGAGTCGACCGGTCTGGGACTGCTGCCCTGGTCGCCGCTCGGCGGCGGCTGGCTCACCGGCAAATACACGAAGGCCGAGCGCCCGAGCGGGCCCACGCGTCTGGGTGAGAACCCCCAGCGCGGCGTCGAGGCCTATGACCGGCGCAGCCCGCAGCAGCGCACGTGGGACGTGATCGACGCAGTGCAGTCGATCGCCGAGGGACGCGGCCTGTCGACGGCGCAGGTCGCTCTCGCCTGGCTCACGGACCGGCCGATGATGACGTCGGTCATCCTCGGCGCGCGGACCGTGGAGCAGCTCACGGACAACCTCGGGGCGGCCGGCCTGCACCTCAGCCGTGAGGAGACCGAGCGGCTCGACATGATCAGCGATCCGGCGCCGCCCGACTATCCCTACGGGACTCCGGGCGTCGACCAGCGCCGCCGTTCGCTGACCGGACGCGACAGCTGAGCCTCAACGGCGAAAGCCGCCTTCGGCGTTGATGACCTGCCCGGTGATCCAGGCGCAGTCGGGCGAGCTGAGCGCAGCGACGACATCCGCGATGTCGTCGGGCCGGCCGAGCGACCGGCGGGAAACAACGGCCGGAGCTTTTCGCGAAGGGTCTCGCTCGGCCAGCCAGTGTCGACCGACCCCGGATTGATGGCGGCTCGTCGTATGTATGAGAAGTCCGCCACGCCACAGTCTGTCAGCGCGTCCCTGCTCACACAGCAAGGGGTCAGCCGCCCCGGATCGCCCGCCGCGCAAGGGCATCCAGGTCGACGCTCTTCAGCGCCGCGTGCCAACCGATCCAGCCGCCAGACCACCGCCAGCGTGTCCCCCACACGCAAATAGTCCAAGCACGCATCAAGCTCAGGACGATGACGGTTTCGACCCCGACCCCGTGTTGTCATAAATCCGATCACACCCCGCCCGCTCCAACGCGTCGCGCTGCAACGCCAAGTCCTGGCTGACGGTCGACACCCGCGCGTAGCCAATCAGCTGCCCGACCGGAACCCGATCGCCCATACTCGAGCCCGCCTCCGCGCACATCGTCTCAGATCGATCAAGCCCGAGCCACGCCAGACCGTCTCAAAACCAGTCGGTTCCGAGATCTCGATGCGCACGGCAGCGCTGCTCTCTTTCGTCAGCTTCACCGGCCTGCCCTCTCCGTCGCAGCTTCTCCGCCGCGCGCCGAGGCAGACGGTTCTCGAGCTACCCCGCCAGCACGTCGTGCGCGAACCGCACCGCGAGGGCCCCGTCACCGACCGCCCCCGCCACCCGGTTCGTCGCTCCAGCGCGCACATCACCGGCGGTGAACACTCCCGGCCGGACCGTCTCCAATAGATGCGGCTCGCGGTCTTTCAGCGGCCACGACAAATGCCCGTCGCAGCCCGCCGCCCGGCTACCGCACAGTAGGTAGCCGGCGGCATCGAGAGCGAGCACCCCGCGCGCAGCTTCGGTGCAGGGGGTCGCGCCGATCATGACAAACACGGCCGTCGCGCTCACCGGCACGACGGCGCCATTGCGACCGTCGCGGAGGTCGACGGACTCCACGGTCGCGGTGCCACGCACGGCTACGACCTCGGTCTCGGTCATCACCTCGATACGGGGTGACCGCTCGATCCGGTCGAGCAGGTAGCGCGACATCGTCGCGCTCAGGGCCTTGCCTCGGACGACCACGCGCACACTGCGCGCCC
>DASYFZ010000372.1:0-3480 GCA_036000295.1 Solirubrobacteraceae bacterium | reverse complement strand
CACGAGGTCGACGTCCTCGCCGAGCGCGAGCTCGAGCCCACGTTCGCCATCGGGCGCCGACTCCACCTCATAACCGGCGAGGGTGAGACCGCGCACCATGAAATCGACGATCCCCGGCTCGTCTTCGATCAGCACCAGATGGGCCACGCGGCCATCTTAGGCATCCAAGATGCCCTGCAAACCCGGGAAAAGAGAGTTCTCATCAGCGGGTAACTACGGGTTTAGGGGTCATTGACGGGGCGACCGCGCTGGTCTTCGCTCAGGTCGCTCCGGGAGTTCCGCGAGGAACGCGTCCTCGCGTCAGCGATCCAGCCCGCCGCCGTGATCGCGTCCTGCCCCGGCCTGCCCATCCGCGATCTTCCAGGCAGGCGGACGCTCGGGCTCATGGCCCCAATGCTCGCGGCGCCATTCCTGCTCGATCTCCGTCTCAACGCCCTTCTCGGAGTTCTCGAGTTGCCGGATCTCGTCTTCCATCTTCTGCTCCTCGCGTGACATCCGCCGTTCCTCGTCTCGCATTGCGAATTCGGCGCGGATCTCCTCGACGCGCAAGCGGGCAAGAGTCTGTCGTTCATCCATCACCCGATCCTCGCGCGGGTGCGCGGCGTTCACATCCGGGATTCTCCGCAGCGCCGGTCCGGACGGGGACCGGAGACGCCCCGACCTCGATATCAGCCTGCGCGTCCACTCGCGCGCACTGCGCGCGTTCGCGGTCGGACCGTCACGAGGTACATTCAAATCCCAGTGACTCTGGTCGTGCTCACGGGGGCAACGCGAGGCATTGGGCGCGCCGCGGCGGTCGAACTCGCCCGGCGAGGAGCCGAAGTCGTGCTCGTGGGACGCGATCCCGAGCGCGTCGAGTCGGTTACGACGGAAGCTACGGCAGCGGGTGGCGGTGGGCGCGTTTACGGGCACGTCGCGGACCTGGCCCTGATGTCCAACGTCCGTACTCTGGCCGACGACATTCGCGGGCGCTACGCGCATGTCGACGTCCTTGCCAACAACGCTGGGGCATTGTTTGCCTCGCGCACCGTTACGACGGAGGGCTTGGAGCAGACCTTTGCGCTCAACCATCTCGCGCCGTTCTTGCTCACCAATCTGCTGCGAGATCGCCTTGCTGGTGGCCGCGTCGTCACGACCGCTTCAGACGCTCACCGCTCCGGGCGCCTGGATCTCGATGACCTGCAATCAGCGAGGTCCTACTCGGCGCGCGTCTACGGCATCTCGAAGCTGTGCAACGTCCTCTTCACCCGCGAGCTGGCCAGACGCGCTCCGGAGTTGCACGCGAATTGCTTTCACCCCGGCGTCGTACGGACCGGCTTTGCGAAGAACGAACGCGGGATCTGGAAGGTGGTCGCCACCCTCGGCGCCCCGTTTTTCCGCTCCCCTGAGCACGGCGCTCGGTCACTGGTCTGGCTCGCGGTGTCTGACGACGCCGCTGCGCTCACCGGGGCGTACATCCAGGACGAGAAGGAGGTCACCCCCAGCCACCAGGCCCAGGACGACAACCTTGCACGGGGCCTCTGGGAACGCAGCGCGGAGCTCGTCGGTCTGCCCGCCGGCGCAGGCGGCTGAGGCGACGATCCGAGAGGCCGCTCATTCACCGCCGGCGCCCGCGCCTCAGACTCTCGCGTTCACGCGGCGAGGCCAGCTAGGTCGCTGGCACCGGCGGAGCACTGTCCTCCGGGGCGATGGATTGGTCGGCATGGACGGTCGTAGCTGCTGTGAGCCGGGCTACCGAGTCTGGGTCGTGGGAAGGCAGGTAGACCACAGGATGTTGGGCGCAATGGGCCAGAATCGTGTCGAGCGTCGCGATGTGTCGCTTGGGATCGGGCCCGACCGCGTCGTGGCGGCGTGCGTGGAGCTGTTCGAGCGTGTCCGTTGCGTCACCGGCCAGCATCACGTGCCGGCCTGAGTCGTCGATACAGATCACTGAGATGTGGCCTGACGTGTGCCCGGCGGTATCGACGGCCATGATGCGTCCGTCGTCGCTGAGCGCCCGGCTGCGCGGGAACGCCCCGAACGGTCCGCCGTCGAGGACGAAGGTCTCGGGAGCGAACCCCGGCGGGAGCGGCTGACGCAGGACGCGACGCATCACCCGCCCCATCGCCGAGTTGACCGATCGCAGCTCCGTCTCATTGATCAGCACACGCGCGCGCACGTGCACCAGGCCGTCGATATGGTCGCCGTGGGCGTGGGTGAGCACCACCTCGGAGACGTCGTTGAGGTTCAGCCCCGCGGCAGCCATCGCGCTCGGGAGCTCCTGTTCGCGCGCGACCTCCATCCGCGCGAACGGCACGTCTCGCGCGGCTGCTGTCTCGCCGGTATCGATGAGCCTCAGCACCCCCTCGTGCTCGATCGCCCAGCAGTGGATCGGCAGCGGATCTGAGAAGTCCCCGGGCATGAACAGATCCAGTTGGCGTCGCACGCCAGGGCTGGGGAAGAGGAAGCTGTGCTTGACGCGCACCCCTCCGGTCGTGACGGCGTGGATCTTCATGGTCTTCATGTCTCCTTTACGGTTGCGTCCCCGGCGGGGTCGTTGTCGAATGGCGCGAAGCCGCGGAGAACCAGCTCGACCACGCCTTCGGCGAGACGTTGGTCGATCGGCCCGCCGGTTATGAGAAGCCGATAGAAGATCGCTCCGCCCAGGACGTCGAGGGCGAGCTCGACATCTAGACCGCGACGCAGATCGCCGCGCCGCACGCCACGTTTCAGCACCGTGCTCAGCGCCGCCCGTCGTCGAGCCAAGAACTCGCCGCGAACCGTCCTCGCCAGCTCCGGGTTGCGCTGAGCCTCCTCAACGAGCGACGGCATCAACCGCGGGGCGAGCGAGCCGCTGTAGAGCTCGACTGCCTGACTCATCAAAGCGAGCAGGTCCGCACGGGTTGAGCCCGTGTCAGGGATCTCGATCTCGCTTACCAGCGTGGCGACCGCGGCACTGATGAGCGCATTCTTCGAGCGATAGCGACGGTAGATCGTCGCCTTCCCGACTTGCGCTCGATCGGCCACGTCATCCATGTGGAGATCGCGCACGCCGCCTTCGGCAAGCAGCCGCAGCGTCGTTGCGATGATCGCCCGATCGGCTCTCTCGTCCTTGGGCCTTCCCATCGTTCGCCGCGGCGGGGGATCATTCGACATCGCACACTGAACCGTAGCAGACTTTCGAGACCCGTCAGTCTCGAAAGTCCTCCTACCGAGGTCCGATCCCTACCACGACGAGATGCCCGCCCCGGCCAGGCGGGCCGGAGCGGGCATCTGCTATGGGCGTCAAGCCCGAGCGGGACGACTCCCGTTCAGGAGGTGGCGGCCGTCCCCGCCCGGGCGCCGAACAGCCGCGCCTCGGGCTCGGTGCGGCGGGCGTGGGCGAATCCGAGTGCGACCAGCGCGCCCATCATCAGCGCAGCGGCGAACGACGCGATCGCGCCCCACAGCATGATCTGCCCGATCTTGGAGAAGGCGTAGGCCTCCAGCAGCAGGCCCCGC
>DASYFZ010000370.1:0-4036 GCA_036000295.1 Solirubrobacteraceae bacterium | reverse complement strand
TGCCTACCCGCGCCGATGACGACCGCCGCGATACTACGGCTGCAGAGGCGCGCGACGGGCGGCGGTTCGAGCCCGCGGACGGCGTTCGTTCTCTCGGGCGGCGCGAGCCTCGGGGCGTTGCAAGTTGGGATGCTCGAGGCGCTCTACGAGCAGGGCATCACGCCCGATTTCCTGGTCGGCACCTCTGTCGGCGCGCTCAACGCCGCTTTCGTCGCATCGCGGCCCCAGTCCCCGCAGACAGCGACGGAACTAGGCCGAGTGTGGCGCGACCTACAGCGGCAGGACGTCTTTCCGCTCAGCATGAGTGCACTGGTCGGCTGCGTGTGCGGTCGGCGCGATCACCTCGTGCCGGATCGCGAGCTGCGGCGACTGATCCGAAGGTACATCCAGTTTGAGGACCTCGCCGATGCGCCTATCCCGCTCCATCTGGTCGCGTTCGACCTGATCGAAGGACGCGAGCTGCTCCTCTCCGAAGGTCCGGCGGTGGAGGCCATCGCTGCGTCTGCGTCGATCCCGGGGATCTTCCCCCCCGTCGCGATCGGTGAGCGGCGGCTGATCGACGGCGGCGTGGTCAACAACACGCCGATCTCCCACGCAGTCGAGCTGGGCGCAGAGCGCATCTACATCCTGCCGACGCAGGAGCCGCACAGCCGACCCGCGCACGTCCCAACCTGCGCGCTCGACGCGGCCATCCAGGGGCTCCACCTGCTCGTTTGCTCTCGGGCTGAGGCCGACGTCGCCAGGTACTCAGCAGAGGCCGAGCTGATCATGCTCCCCGCGCCAAACGCTGGGTGCGTGCAGCCCACGAGCTTCGAGCACCCCCACCGCCTGATCACCGACGCCCGTGCGGCCGCCCGGACGGCGCTGCAGCGATCAACCCGCGGCGCCTACCTCCGGCTCGTGAGTTGAGCGCCATCAGGTCTGCGCTAGGCCGACGACCGAAGAAAGCATCGCGTGCCGCCGCCGTGGCTGCCGACGATCCCCGCATGGCTCTCGATCGCGGCGGGTCTCCTGTCGGCAGCCACGATCCTCTACGGCATCTACACGGGGGCGCCAGCCCGTTCGAAATCAGGAGCCCTGGCGCTGGTCTCACGCGCCGGGGCGCTCAGCGGCGACACTCGTGTTGGCCCGGGACCGTGCAGGCCTGGGGTGGGACGCGCCGGAATGAGGCGAGCTGCAGTCTCTGCCACGGAGGCGTGGGTGACCTTGCTCGATACCGGCTTCATGCCGGCCTTCCAAGCGCCGCGCTCGCGCTCAACCGCCGGAGACGGTGGGACGCTCGCTCCCGCGAATCACAGACTGATCGGAGCCCGCTATCGGGAGGTCATGCACGCCGCTTGCGAGCGCGGACGCTGGCCGCACACTTATTGGCGTGGAAGCTAGAGACCAAATGAGGCGTCCGCGGAGACGGCCGCCCCTCGCGGGAGGCAATCACTGATGGACGTCGCCTGCTTCTGCGGCTGTCGTTTCTCGTGCGCGGGGGACCTCGGCACGTGTCCGGGCTGCGGCGAGTACGTGAGCCACAGCCGCGTCTCCGACGCGGAGGAGAAGCGGATGCGTGCGGAGCTGGATCTGCTCCTCACCCAAGGTGCCGCTGCACATGGGCGTCGGCCTGCTGGGGGCACGCGACATGGAGCATGAGTTCTCCGACGAGTGGCGAGCCGAAGTTCCTCGCAGTCACTCCTCGGCGCCAGAATCGAGGTACGTGCGATGAATGCGATCGGCCGACGTGCCGAGCTCGCCTGCCGGCTGGCGGAAATGCGCCGGCTCGGCGAACAGATCACCAGGAATCCGATCAGCATGATGGCCGCCCCGTCGCCGGCGCGGACCACACCGGCGGCTACGACGCCCGCCAGCAAGGCGCCCTCATCGAGTCTCTCGGTGGGTTAGCGCGACTCGGAGGCATCCGGCACGCCCGGGGGTTGGATCGGCTTGTGAGTGTTCGTGTCGCGATCTCGCGCCGGTGTGAGCGCGTCCGGGTGGGTGCCGCCTCAGGTCACTCGTCCGGGTACCGGTGTCCTACCAAGACAGGTCGAGGGCCCGGGCGCCGAGCGACGCGGCACCGAGGCCCTGCTAGGCGTACGATCCCACGTGCTGGCCTCGGCAGGCCTGTCCGGCGCGCTCCTCGCGTCGCGAAAGTCAGCGCTGTCATTTGTGGAGGTGAATTTCCGCGTCGTCGGTAGAACTGAGGGACGTCGGAGAGCTTGACAAGGCCTTATCGGTCGATCAGCACGGGATCGAGCCGATACCGGATGGGGACCGGGATTCGACCGCCTGGCAGCAATTCTGGATCTGGTTCGGTGCGAACGTCATTCCGACTTCGTGGGTGGTGGGTGCGATCGGCCCGCAGCTTGGCCTGAGTCTGGTCCAGTCGATCGTGATCATGGTGGTTGGGCAGGCGGCGGGCGCGCTGATCTTCGGGGTCTTCATTCTGATGGGCAAGCGGACCGGTGTCTCGCAGTTCGCGCTGGGCCGGATGGCATTCGGCCGGCGCGGCAACAACATCCCGTCGATCATCAACGGCCTGATTATCGTGGCCTGGACGGGGCTGAACACCTACATCGTGCTCAGCCTCGCCACCTACTGTCTGCACAGGCTCGGACTGCCGAACAACCGCACCACCGAGTACAGCGTCGCCGCGCTGATCATGATCATCCAGCTGATCATCGGAACGCTTGGCTTCTACGCGATCCGCACGTTCGAGAAGTGGACCGCTCCGGTGCTGGCTGCCGTGATGGCGGTGATGACGGTCCTCGCGTTCAGCAAGGGGCACGTTGTCTGGAACCACTCGACCGTCCACGGAGCCGGGCTGATCGCAGCCGCGAGCGGGCTCATGACCGCGGTGGGGATCGGGTGGGGGTTCTCCTGGTCACCCTGGGCGTCGGACTATTCGCGGTTCACGCGGCCTGAGGTCCCCGATAAGAGGCTGTACTGGGCGACCGCGCTCGCCACGTTCCTCGCGCTGATCTGGCTCGGAGTTCTCGGCGCCGCGATGGCCAGCAGCTCGACGAACAGCGACCCCGCTGAGCTCGTCGCGTCGCTATTCGGGGTGATGACGGTGCCGGTCCTGCTGGTGATCATCCACGGCGCCGTCGCGGGGAACATCGAGAACTTCTACTCGGCGCCGCTGTGCTTTCTGGCCGGCGGGATAAAGATCAAGCGCTGGCTGGGGAGCATCATCAGCGGCGTGATCGCCAGCGCGGTCCTAGTTGCGTTTCTGTCGTCCACCAGGTTTGCGACCACGTTCACCAGCTACATGGATTCGTTCGTGATCTGGACGGCGGCTTGGGGCGTGATCGTGATCATCGACTTCTTCGTTCTCAACCGTGGACGCGCTGACGTACCCGCACTGTACGCATCTCCTAACCAGTCGCGCTACGGCGACGTCCGCTGGCGCTCACTCCTCGCGCTGGCGGTCGGACTTGTTGCAGGCTGGGCATTCGAGCACGGAGGGGTATCGCTATTCCAAGGCCCGATCTCCCGCGCCGCCGGCGGAGTGGACTTTTCGTGGCTGGCTTCGATCGTGTTTGGCGGGTCGGCGTACTGGTTGCTGTGCCGCTCCGAGCCGCATGCTGTCAGCGCGCCTTCGCCGGTCTCACGGGACGGCGGCGAGGTCGTGGCCGGAGATCGACCGGCCATGAACCCCAAGGTTCAATAGCGCGATGAGGCGCGCCGTGCGTGCGTTTTGGAGCCGGCCGACCGTGACCACACCTGATTCGCGGCCTCACCTGATCCCGGCCGTTTCGGGTAGGCGCGCGTTCTCCGCGTCGCTGCCCCGAGCTCGGCGGAGACTGTATCCGTCGTCGCGCTCGCTCGCTCGCCCTCAGGGCAGGGCTCGAGGTAGGCCAGTTCGTACCGACGCTGTCCAGAGGGCCGGCTCTAGCTGGGGTCGGTCGAGGTCTGCCACTCCGCTCGATCGTTCCGGAGCACGACGTGGGTGACAGGAATGTCGAGCTCGCGCCGTAGGCGCGCGAGCTCGCCGCGCTCTTGCCACGTTTCGCGGTCGCGTGGATGGGTGACGACGATCACCTCGTCG